>CAYMBU010000068.1:0-5381 GCA_964388765.1 uncultured Eubacterium sp. | reverse complement strand
AGCTTACTATTACGGCAGAGTCGATAGTTACTCTGCTTAAATGTATTGTCATTATGATAATCCTGACGCTTTTCATTTCCCGTTCCAAAATGGGGAAAGCAATGCGTGCTGTTTCTGAGGATAACGACGCGGCAAGGCTGATGGGTATCAATGTCAATCAGACTATTTCGATGACTTTCGCGATCGGTTCTTCACTGGCCGCCATCGCGGGAGTTCTGCTTTGTTCATCGTATCCTGCGCTGATGCCTACAACAGGAGCCATGCCTGGTATCAAAGCTTTCACGGCCGCGGTATTCGGAGGCATAGGTTCAGTACCGGGCGCAATGCTCGGAGGGATCATGCTTGGAGTGATCGAGATCATGGGCAGAGCCTACGTTTCGTCAGAGCTTTCTGACGCTATCGTATTCGGCGTGCTCATCATCGTACTCCTCGTGAAGCCGTCAGGACTTCTCGGCAGGATGCAGCCTGAGAAAGTGTAGGTGAGAGATATGGCAAAGAAATTCATGGGAAAGAAACTCTCGCCTTACACCAAGAACTCAGCTATCTCATACGGCATAGTGATAGCAGGCTTCATCGCGGCGACGCTGATGAGCCAGATGGGCATCCTGTCAAGCTCACTTCAGGGACAGCTTGTTCCTATCTGTGCCTATGTCGTTATGGCCGTATCGCTTAATCTGGTCGTAGGTATCTCAGGAGAGCTCTCCATCGGACATGCAGGATTCATGTCGGTAGGAGCTTTCTCAGGCATACTGTGCGCCGATCTTCTGGAAGGAGTCGTCGACGCAGATCCGGTCAGGCTTACGCTGGGTATCATTACAGGCGGAATAGTAGCGGGGATCGCGGGACTCATAATCGGTATCCCGGTATTACGTCTCCGCGGAGATTATCTTGCGATAGTAACTCTTGCGTTTGGCGAGATCATAAAGAACCTGATGAACGTCATATATGTGGCTAAGGATTCCAGGGGCATCCACGTTTCAACGAACGGAGCGATGGAGCTTGAGGAAGACGCCAGGATAATGCTTAACGGACCTATGGGGGCCGTAGGCGTGCAGCGTATATCCACGTTCCTTTCGGGTATAATTCTTGTGTTGTTCACGCTGTTTGTAGTTCAGAACATAATGAACTCCAGACAGGGAAGAGCGATCATGGCATGCAGGGATAACCGTATAGCCGCAGAGTCCATCGGACTCAACGTGATGCATTATAAGCTGATGGCGTTCACAGTGTCAGCTGTCCTTGCAGGAATGGGCGGAGCGCTGTTCGGCATGAATTATTCATCGCTTCTTCCAATCAAGTTCAACTTCAATACATCAGTTCTTATCCTTGTATTCGTAGTACTTGGAGGCATCGGTAATATCTGGGGATCTGTGATATCGGCAGCGGTACTCACAGTGCTTCCGGAAGTACTGAGAGCATTCTCGGATTACAGGATGCTGGTGTATGCTATCGTTCTGATCCTTGTTATGATCGGAACATATAATCCGACTCTTAAGACCTACAAGGAGGCCTTGATCGATAAGATCAGAGGAGCGGTCGGAAAGAAGTCTGCTGAGGAAGGGGGTGCGTCTGAATGAGTAAAGATCAGAAGATCATAGAAGATGAAGTCATCTATGACGCGCGTGAGAACTATGACGCATCAATGCCTACAGTAGACAAGATAGTTATCCCTGACAGAGATAAGCCGAGGATCCCTGTACTTGAGATGAAGGGACTTGGCATAGATTTCGGAGAGCTTACGTCGCTTGATGAGTTCAGCCTTACTGTAGGACCTACCGAAATAGCAGGCATCATTGGGCCGAACGGCGCAGGGAAAACGACTCTGTTCAATCTTCTTACGAAGGTATATCAGCCGACAAGAGGCTCGTTTATATTCGACGGTAAGGACACATCCGGCATGAATACTGTACAGATCAGCAGGATGGGCATTGCCAGAACGTTCCAGAATATCAGATTGTTCGACAAGCTTACCGTAGGTGAGAATGTTATGGCTGCTATACACGACGGTCTGGACTATGGCCTTTTCAGCGGAGTGTTCCATGGCTTCAAATACAGGAAACAGGAGAAGTTCGCCCGTGAATACGCGATGAAGCTTCTTTCGATCTTTGATATGGAAGACATGATCGACGAAGAGGCGGGGTCACTTCCGTATGGAGCTCAGAGAAGAGTAGAGATCGTACGCGCTCTTGCTACAGGACCGAAAGTACTTCTTCTGGACGAGCCTGCTGCAGGAATGAATCCGAGCGAAACTGCAGAGCTCATGAACAATATCAGGAAGATAAGAGATACTTTCGGTATCGCTATAGTACTGATCGAGCACGACATGAATCTGGTAATGAATGTGTGCGAAGACATAGCAGTGCTTAACTTCGGAAGGATCATCGCGAAGGGCAAGCCGGAAGAGATACAGAATGATCCGGCAGTTATCGAGGCATATCTTGGCAAGCAGAAGGAGAACGAGTAATGGCGAAACTTCTGAAAGTAAATAATATAAATGTATATTATGGAGCGATCCATGCGCTTAAGGGGATTTCCCTTGACGTAGACGAGGGCGAGATCGTAACGCTGATCGGAGCTAACGGCGCAGGCAAATCCACGACGCTCAAGACTATATCAGGAATCATGAGGACCAAGACCGGCGGCATCGAGTTCGACGGAAAGGACATATCCAGAACGCCGGCTCACAAAGTCGTAGAGATGGGGCTGTCGCAGGTACCGGAGGGGCGCCGCATATTCATGCAGATGACTGTTAAGGAAAACCTCGAGATGGGAGCTTTCACAGCGCCGAAGAATACTATCGAGGACAGTCTGGAAAACGTATACTCACATTTTCCTCGTCTGAAGGAAAGATACAAGCAGGTAGCCGGAACGCTGTCAGGAGGGGAGCTCCAGATGCTTGCAATGGGTAGAGCCCTCATGAGCCAGCCTAAGCTGATGATGCTTGATGAGCCGTCAATGGGACTTGCCCCGGTTCTAGTGGAGGATATTTTCGAGATCATCCACAACCTGCATGAGGCGGGGACCACGATCCTTCTCGTAGAGCAGAACGCAAGAATGGCTCTGTCCATCGCTGACAGGGCGTATGTGCTTGAGACCGGAAACGTGACACTTTCCGGAGATGCGAAAGAGCTTATGAACAATGACAGTGTAAGGAAAGCTTATTTAGGAGAATAGAAATGGCACTTCACATCGCAATAGACAATAAGGCGCCGGTAGCAAAAACAGTACTGATGCCGGGAGATCCACTGAGAGCGAAATACATAGCAGAGCATTATCTGGATGATGCTGTGATGTACAGTTCCATCCGAAATATGTATGGATACACAGGTACATATAAAGGAAAGATGATCTCTGTGCAGGGAAGCGGCATGGGCATGCCTTCAATGGGCATCTATTCATGGGAGCTCTTCAAAGATTTTGATGTAGACAACATCATCAGGATCGGCACGGCAGGCTCATTCAGCAAAGACATCAGGATAGGCGATATCGTAGTCGGACTTGCCGCTTCTACTGATTCCAACTATCAGCATGTGTATCAGCTCCCGGGTCAGTTTTCGCCTTCCTGCAGCTACGACATTCTCGTAAAGATGCAGGAAGCCAGCAAAGAGACCGGGATCGGTTTCACGGCGGGCAACATTATTTCAGGAGACCTCTTCTATGAACTCGGAGATGAATGGTGGAAGAAATGGGCAAGCGTGAACGTACTTGCCGTAGAGATGGAAGCTGCAGCCCTGTACATGAACGCAGCTTATAACAAGAAGAACGCGTTGGCGGTACTGACCATCACCGATCACTTCTATACCGGTGAGAGGGCTTCGAATGAAGAGCGTGAGCACGGCGAAGGCGACATGATGGAGCTTGCGCTTGAAACAGCCATAAAGCTCTAGAGAGATCGCACAATAACATATTCAGGCAAATAAAAAACCACGGGAGACACTTCCGTGGTTTTTCGCTCTTTCGTGTGCATTTAGCTTATGCACGGTGTGGGGACGGGTGAGCTTATTTTGCTGCTTTTGCGGCAGCGAGTCTCTTCGTTACCTGTGATACCTTGTGGCTGGCAGCCTGCTTGGAGATAGTGTGATGAGCAGCAGCTCTCATGAGCTTCTTTTCAGCTGTTCCTCTTAACTCCTCAGCCTTCTCGATGTCGTCAGAAGCCAGTGCTCTGTCAAATGACTTCAGGATTCCCTTAAGTTCGTCCTTTACACGTCTGTTGATAGCTGTCTTCTTCTCAGTAACTCTTACTCTTTTCTTTGCGGATTTGATATTTGCCATGTTTTTTCACCCCACATTCTTATTAAAATAAGCAAACTTAGCTAAATTCGCAAGTAGTAGTATACAACACACAAACCGTCTTTGCAAGGAATTTATTTGCTGCCTGAGGTCTCTCTCTGATGCAGTCGTTTCAGTCTTTCTTCTTCTTTGCGTTTTTTCTCTTTTTCGGCTCGTTTCACGGCACGCGCCGCTACTGCTGCCTTGTGTGCTTCACGTTTGCGTCTTTTTTCCTGTACCCTCTCTGAAGGCACCACAAGTCCCGACGCCTCAAGAGCATAGCACCATTTTTCAAAAAGCGGTCTGATCCGGTTCTTCAGGGGATCCGGAAGCTCGCTTTTCTTTGGAACATGGCCGAGCTCATCGGCGAGAGCGCGTATTTCTTTTATCGCGTCTTCTTTTGTCAGGACTTTCTGATCAGATGGTGTGTTGGCTTCCATAAATAATACCTCTGTTTCAGAATCCCATTTGACCAGACACGCTGATCCGTCGACTATCAGCGGCCCGGTAGAATTAACTTATACAAGCATTTTATCACAATATTTTCAAAACAGTTCAAGAATATGATAAAATATATCTGCAATATGAAAGAAAAGGGAAATGAAATAACAGAGGCATAATGGACGACAACGAATATCAGAAGTACATACGTAATTTCAGCATAATAGCTCATATCGACCACGGTAAATCTACACTGGCTGACCGCCTTATCGAGAACACAGGACTCGTCGCGCACAGAGACATGAAAGAGCAGTTTCTTGATAACATGGATCTGGAGCGTGAGCGCGGCATCACGATCAAGCTGCAGACGACCAGACTGGTATATAAAGCGAAGGACGGGAATGAGTATATTTTCAATCTGATCGATACGCCGGGTCATGTCGACTTCAACTATGAAGTCTCAAGAAGTCTTGCTGCCTGTGAAGGCGCGATACTCGTAGTGGATGCGACGCAGGGAGTAGAAGCCCAGACGATGGGCAATGTTTATCTTGCGCTGGATGAGGATCTGGAAATACTTCCATGTCTGAACAAGATGGATCTTGCCAGCGCGAGGCCTGATGAGACAAAGCAGGAGAGCGAGGATATGATAGGACTTGACGCCGACCACGCTC
>CAYMBU010000067.1:715-8927 GCA_964388765.1 uncultured Eubacterium sp. | reverse complement strand
ATGGTCACCCCAAGTAAGAACCCACACATGTGCCTGGAGACCAGGACTCCTGTGAAAGAAATGGACGTCCTTGGTTTTACACTGCAATACGAGTTGTCATATACAGACATACTAGATATGCTTGACCTTTCCGGAATACCTCTCAAAGCGGATGACAGGGGAGATGAATATCCTCTTATTATTGCAGGAGGGCCCTGCGCATTCTCTCCGGAACCACTGGCTGAATTCATAGACGTGTTCCTTATCGGAGACGGAGAAGAACTTCTTCCTGAATTCCTGGAAAAATACTCAGATGCCAAAGAAAAAGGAATATCAAAAAAGGTATTCCTGCATTCAGTATGCAGCATGACAGGAATATACGTACCATCTCTGTATGAGCCTGTGTACGATGATAAAGGCATGCTGATAAATTACACGATCATCGACGAAAAGGCGCCGAAAACGATCAAAAAGGCCATCATACGCGATATTGACAAGGCAGAATTTCCTTTGAACAATATTGTGCCGAATATCGAGACCGTACACGACAGAGCAGTAGTTGAATCGTTCAGGGGATGTACCCGCGGATGCAGATTCTGCCAGGCCGGAATGCTGTACAGACCGGTCCGTGAAAAGAAAAGAAACACCATTATCGATATAGCCGGGAAACAGATAAAGAATACCGGTCATGATGAGCTGTCGCTGCTTTCACTGTCAACAAGCGATCACTCTGACTTTGAGGGAATGGCTACAGAGCTTATGCATTACTGCAGCTCAGAAAATGTTTCTCTTTCTCTTCCTTCGCTCAGGCTTGACAGCTTTTCATTTCAGGTACTTAACGAGATACAGAAGTACAAGAAATCCGGTCTTACTTTTGCTGTAGAAGCAGGGACACAGCGTCTGAGAGACATAATAAACAAAGGGATCACCGAAGAGGATATATTTTCGGCTGTCGAGCAGGCCATAGAACTTGGATGGAGACATGTGAAGCTTTACTTTATGATAGGGCTTCCGGGTGAAACATATGAAGATCTGGACGGCATAGTCAAGATCGCGAGGGATATCATGGACATCTATAAGCGTTCCGGAAACCGTGGCAGATTCAACGTCACAGTAAGCTGTTCCAACTTTGTCCCCAAGCCTTTTACTCCGTTCCAATGGTGCGCACAGGACAGCCTGGAGGAGCTTAACAGAAAATTCGAATATCTCAGAGAACGCCTTAAGATCAAAGGGATAAGATATACATGCCATGACAGCTTCGTCAGTAAAGCCGAAGGTATTCTGGCTAAGGGAGACAGGCGGTGCTCGGAGCTGCTCATGCGTGCTCACGAAGAAGGATGCGTGCTCGATGGCTGGACAGACCACTTTGATAAAGAAAAATGGCAGCATGTACTGGATGACTGGGCCATGGATTACAGGACAGTATCAGACAGAGAAATAAGTATAGACGAATGCCTTCCGTGGGAAATGATAGATCCTTATGTGACGAAAGAATTCCTTAAAAAAGAGCTCCTCAGATCACAGGATGGTATCACTACGAAAGACTGCAGAAAAGGCTGCAATAACTGCGGCCTGAACAGAATCATGAAATGTTTCAAGGAAGATGGAAATGAGTAAATACGCACTTCTTTTCTCCAAAACCGGTAATATCCGCTTTACTTCACACCTGGATCTTCTTCGTATATTCAAAAGAGCATTCAGAAGAGCAGGCATAGAGGTATCTTACAGCCAGGGATTCAATCCTCATCCGAGGATGAGTTTCTGCCAGCCTCTTTCACTTGGATATGAAGGCCTGAATGAGATAATTGAGTTCCAGACTGATTCGGATAAAGACAGAAGAAACTGGCTGGACGATATGCAGACATGCCTTCCGAAAGGGATAGAACTACTTAAGCTCGGATTGATCGCCGACGGACAGAGATCGCTTGCAGGATCAGTTGCCTCAGCAGAATATGATATCATATTCCCCGTACCGTATAAGCTTAAAGACTTCACATCCGGCCTTTCGTCTTTTATGTCACAGGATGAGATCCTTATTGATAAGAAGATGAAGAGCGGTAAGACCGCTTCGGTAGACATAAAAGACAAGATAAGAAAAATAAGGGCTTCGGAACATGACGGTAAGCTTATGATAACTGCGGTCCTTGATTCCGGAAGCGCTTCAAACCTGAGTCCGGAGCTTCTTATAAAAGCTTTTCTTGCATACATGCTTCCATATACTGAACGGTATGACATAGATGTCATACGCAGGGAGATGTATTTCGATGTTGACTACAATATAACATGGATGTAAAATAATGTAAGATTACTGGAAGCTGTGTGGATGCCTCATGAAACGGGAGGTAACACATGAGAAAAGCATCAGAATTAATAAAAGAACTGAAGAATAACAGATTATTCATTATTGCGGCAGCCGCGGTCTTGTTGATCGCTGCTGCTTTTTTGTTTTACTTGTATGGGGAAAAGGACACGATCTCACTGAGTGAAGCCGAGGCAGCTGAAAAAGAAACGGCAGCTATTTCTGATCACGGAAACAGTTCCAGAGTATTTGTAGATATCAGCGGCTGTGTCAGGAAGCCTGGGGTGTATGAAGTCGATTCCGGATACAGGATATTTCAGGTAATCGAAAAAGCAGGAGGAGTTACCCGCGATGCAGATACATCTGTCATAAACCAGGCTGAACCGGTTACAGACGGACTTAAAATCGTCATACCGGATAAGAATTCTGCAAATGTATCCTCTGACTCACGATCCGTCTTATCTTCTTCCTATCAGGACAGCGGTAAGGTCAATATAAATACAGCTGACAGCAAAGCTCTTCAGGAGATACCCGGCATAGGTCCTGTGACCGCGGAAAAAATAATATCTTACCGTGAGCAGAACGGTTTGTTCAGATCACCTGAAGATATTAAGAATGTAAGCGGTATAGGTGATAAAACTTATGACAAACTCAAATCTATTATCACAGTATAGGAGATGGCATTATGGAAGATGAGAGATTATGGGTGATGACCGAGAGCCGGATACGGCGTCTTGGCATTTCAACAGATTATAAGGGGTATTTCTATCTGATCAACGCAGTAGTTATATGTGTGCACGCAGGCTACAGAAAAGCAGATCTTTACAAGGAAGTATATGCCGACATAGCCAGGTCTAACGATGTGTCTGTAGAGTGCGTCGAGAAGTGCATAAGAAGATGCATAGAGAAGTCCTGGGATGCTGATAAAGAGAATTATTCTTTCCTGCACAGGAATGCCGGCCGAAGGCCTACGAACGGTGAAGTGATTGCATTCATTTCAAGCTGTATTAGACTTGAAAGCATAGGAGGATTTTGATAAAATAATGCATAAAGGAGTTTTATCAAAATGAACCAGGAGAAAATCAACAGGATCAATGAACTTGCTCATAAATCCAAGGCAAGCGGGCTTACTCCTGAAGAGCTTGAAGAGCAGGCCGCTCTCAGACGCGAGTACATTGACGATTTCAAATCCAATCTCAGGGCCCAGCTGGACCTCATTGAAATAGAAGAGGAAGAAGAATGATGGAAGAAAATCTGGAAAACAAAGCGTCTTTCAATGAATTCCGTCGCTGGCTCGAGAGAACCAAAGGTGATAAATATCACGAGAAACTGGTTGAGATCAAGGACAATCCGGATGAAATAAGCGATGCTTTCAACGGGAAGCTGACACTTACGTCTTCAGGCCTTCTTGGACTCATCGGACCGGGTACGAACAGAATAAACAAATATGTCATCAGAAGGACCACGCAGGGCATATCTGACTATCTGAAGACTGAACACAAGCCTGTATCAGTCGTCATCGGATACGACAGCAGGAGAGGCTCCAGGTATTTCGCATACGAAGCAGCTTCTGTTCTCAGAGGGAACCTGATCAAGCCGTATCTGTTCAGAGAACTTGTCCCTTCGTCACTGCTTTCGTATGCAGTGAAATACCTTGAATGTGATCTGGGCATAATGATCACGGCAAGTCAGAATCACAAGATCTACAACGGCTATAGAGTCTACAACAGCGAAGGTTATCTCATCTCAGAGGAAACTGCTGCCGAAATGCAGAAAGAGATAGACAAGAATGACTATTTTGCGCCTGATATCTTTATGGATAACAAGAGCGGCATTTATCAGGTAGACGATCAGGTAGCGCGTGATTTCTGCGACAGGATAGCATCCTCTGTTAAATTGCCGGATCCCACTATATACGATGGGTTCAGAGTCATCTATTCTCCTCTGTACGGAGCCGGAAAGGCATGCTTTACTGATGTGATGAGAAGATTGGGCATAAGGTATGAGCTTGTTTCTGACCAGGCTGATCCTGACAAGGAGTTCCCTACATGCCCTGTACCTAATCCGGAGAAGATCATGGCATATAACGAGAGCTTCAAATGGCTCGACGATCATGGCGGCGACATAATAATCACACATGACGCGGATGCCGGAAGAGCAGGGTGTGCTATTGAGCACGACGGCATGAGGACAGTGCTCACAGGAAACCAGACAGGACTGCTGCTTCTCGACTATCTCTGCCACACCAGGCCTCCAAGAGAAGGCCAGGTCATGATCAAAAGCATAGCGGCATCTCCGCTTGCTGTTAAGATCGCAGAGAAGAACGGACTGAAGGTAGTGACTTCTGTCACAGGTTTCAGAAATGCGGGCAGTATAATCGACAGCCTAGAAAAAGAAGGAAAGGGAGATGATTTCTACTTTGCCTTTGAGGAAAGCGACGGTTATCTTATTGATCCGTTCATTAAAGATAAAGACGGTATCAGTGCGGCGCTTTATATATGCGAGATGGCAGCATTCCATAAGAAGAGAGGAAAGAACCTCATAGAGCGTCTGTATGAGCTTTATAACGAATACGGCATCTGTGTGGACAAGACAAGGAATTACTTCTTCAGTGGTGCTTCCGGTATCAAGACAATATCGTCTATCATGAATTATTTCCGCAACAATGTGACGCAGACTATAGGCGGACGCAATATAGTCAAGAAGACTGACTACATGGCAGCTGAAGATGGCCCTGCGGTCGATTGTGTGGAATTTGATCTCGATGACTCAAGCAAGCTGATCATCAAGCCGTCAGATACTGAAGCGATCATGAAGATCTATTCGTTTGAAACATGCGACTTCACTGAAGTCGAGAAAGATATAGCAGACATTGTAGACAGATTCAAGTCTGTGATGAAGGACAATTAAGATCAAGGAGATAACAAATGGAGAAAAAGGGTCTTAACGAAATCAGGGAATTATTTCTGAGCTTTTATGAAAGCAAAGATCACTACCGCGGAAAGAGCGCTTCGCTTATTCCTAAAAACGATAAGTCTATACTTATCATCAATTCCGGAATGGCTCCGCTGAAGCCGTACTTTGCCGGCCTTGAAACTCCTCCGAAGAAGAGGATGACGACATGTCAGAAATGTATCAGGACCGGTGATATCGAGAACGTAGGTATCACGGCAAGACACGGTACATTCTTCGAGATGCTCGGTAATTTCTCTTTCGGAGACTATTTCAAAGAGCAGTCTCTTACATGGGGATGGGAATTCATTACCAAGGTTCTCGGCATGCCTGAAGAAAAGCTCTGGGCTACAGTTTATCAGGATGATGATGAGGCTGTAGAGATCTGGAAAAAGCTCGGGATGCCTGAAGAACGCATCGTAAGACTCGGAAAAGAAGATAACTTCTGGGAGATCGGTCTCGGACCATGCGGTCCATGTTCTGAGATCTATTATGACAGAGGACCTGAATTCGGATGCGGAAAACCTGACTGTAAGCCTGGATGCGACTGCGACAGATACCTTGAATTCTGGAACCATGTATTCACTCAGTTCTCCAGAGAAGAAGACGGAAGCTACAGCAGACTTGCTCATCCTAACATCGATACAGGTATGGGCCTTGAGCGTATCGCATGCATCATGCAGGATACAGATTCCATCTTCGACATAGATACGATAAGACATATCCTCGACGGAGTAGTGGAACTTTCAGGAGTTCCATATGAGGCAGGAGATCATAAGGCTGATATCTCTACAAGGATCATCACCGATCACCTGAGATCGATGGTATTCATGATAGCTGACGGAATCAAGCCGAGTAATGAAGGAAGAGGCTACGTTCTCAGAAGACTTATCAGACGTGCGATAAGACACGGAAAGATGCTCGGGATCAAAGAAACGTTCCTTGCCGGACTTGCCGACAAAGTTATTGAAGTATCCGGGGAAGCTTATC
The DNA here is from genome assembly GCA_964388765.1 of uncultured Eubacterium sp. Lineage (GTDB taxonomy): Bacteria > Bacillota > Clostridia > Peptostreptococcales > Anaerovoracaceae > Aminicella. The sequence goes on along the minus strand of CAYMBU010000067.1, from coordinate 2,707 downwards.
CTGAGATCGTAAAGAAACAGGTATACATTAAAAACTGCATCACTGCTGAAGAAGAGAAGTTCGAACAGACTCTCGATCAGGGTAATGAGATAATAAGAGAGTACATGTCTGACATGAACGAGACAGGCGTTAAGGTTCTCGACGGCGACAGAGTATTTAAACTGTATGATACATATGGATTTCCTGTAGAGCTTACAGAAGAGATCCTTGCGGAAAATGACTTTGCTGCTGATATCGACGGTTTCAACGCCAATATGAAGGAGCAAAAGGAAAAAGCCAGAGCAGGAAAGAGAGATACTTCAGAAGAAGCATGGAAAGAAAGCGAGATACCTGAAGGCGTTACTCCGACAGAATTCACCGGATATGATGAGCTTCAGACGAAAGCCACAATACTCGCTGTTACCAGAGACGGAGCTCTAGTAGATGAAGCTGAAGAAGGAGATAATGTCACTATATTTACAGACAGATCTCCATTCTATGTCGAAAGCGGCGGACAGGTCTCAGATAACGGAAGCATTCTTGCCGACGGAATGGAAGCAAGTATAAACGGCCTTTCCAAGAACAAAGGCGTTATACTCCATAACGTTACCATCGAAAAAGGTTCACTTGCTACCGGGGACAGTGTTCAGATGACTGTTAATCCTTACAAGAGGAACTCTACCGCAAGGAACCATACTGCTACTCCTCTTCTGCAGAAAGCTCTGAGAGAAGTACTTTGCTACCATGTAGAACAGGCCGGCTCCAAGAATGATGAGAAGATGCTAAGATTCGACTTCACACATTTCGAAGCAATGACTGCCGAGCAGATCGAAGAAGTGGAAAACATCGTTAACCAGAAGATAACTGAATTCATGCCTGTAGTCACAACAGTCATGGACAAAGAAGAAGCAGAAAAGACCGGAGCAATGATGCTGTTCGGCGAGAAATACGGCGATAAGGTCCGTGTAGTCAACGCAGGAGACTGGAGCGTTGAGTTCTGTGCCGGAACACATGTAAGAAATACCGGTGAGATCGGCTGCTTCAGGATCGTAGGCGAGAGCGGCGTAGCTGCCGGCGTAAGAAGAATCGAAGCCGTTACCGGAATGGGTGTCTTCCTCAGGGACAGAAAAGCAGAAAACATTCTTTCAGGAGTATCCGGAATACTCAAAGCCAGCCCGGAAACTGCTTGTGCAAAGGCTGAACAGACTGTTGAAGAGCTGAAGAAAGTAAAGAGTGAGCTCGGACAGTTCAAGAAGAATGAGATAGGACAGGATTCCGCATCTCTCATCGAGAACGCTCCTGAATTCAACGGCGTAAAGCTTATCACAAAGAAGTTTGAAGGCGCAGGTCCTGACGATATGAGAACTTTGTCCGACAAGATCAAAGGCGAAACAGACAACGCAGTAATGGTATTTGCTTCAGCCAACGGACCGAAAGCATTAATGATCGTATCCGTTACCGACGGAGCAATAAATAAAGGCTATAATGCAGGACAGATCATCAGAAAACTTGCCGGCTTCATAGGCGGAGGCGGCGGCGGAAAAGCAGATATGGCTCAGGCAGGGGGCAAAGATCCGGATGGTATAGAAGATGCCTTTGCTGAAGCTGAGAAACTTATGGCCTGATCATCACACTGCACTTGCGGCATACGGCTGCTGATAGTATAATAAACAAAGGAGGTCCAGTAGTTATGGAGGATAGAAACACTATAATGTTCAACGCTGCCAAGACGCAGCAGAAATCAACGCGTGAAGTCCTGGAAGCTGTCTACGCCGCGCTGGAAGAACGCGGATACAACGGAATAGACCAGATGGTAGGATACATTCTGTCCGGCGACCCTTCTTATATCACCAGCCACAATAATGCAAGACTGATGATAAGCAGGATCGACCGCGATGACCTGCTTGAAGAGATACTGAAAGAATACCTTAAGAAATAAATCTATGAAAGGCAAACCTCATTATGGGGTCTGCCTTTTTGGTATCAGGGAGATATATGAGAAAGCTCGGACTT
>CAYMBU010000067.1:0-705 GCA_964388765.1 uncultured Eubacterium sp. | reverse complement strand
TGATAGAGGCGATAAAACTGTAGGGATCGCATTGAGCGATCCTCTTGGAATAACGGCTCAGGGAGTTACGACTCTGGAGCGTGTCGGGATAAGAAAAGATACGACTAAGATCCTCGACATCATCACAGAAAATGACTGTGATACAGTTGTGGCAGGACTTCCTCTGAGCATGAACGGCAGCGAAAGCGAGCAGACCGCCAAAGTAAAAGATTTCGTTACCATGCTCACGAACAAATTGTTGAGCACGGGGCATAAGGATGTAAAGGTCGTGTGGCAAGACGAAAGACTGACTACAGTTCAGGCAGAGAAGATCCTTATCGAAGGTGATGTCAGGCGAAAAGACCGCAAAAAGGTGATCGACAAGCAGGCTGCTGTTCTTATTTTACAGACTTATCTCGACTCACATGCATAAAGGAGAAAACGATGAAAAAAGTTGGCATAATCATGGGAAGCGACAGTGACCTTCCTGTAGTTGAAAAAGCAATAGATACACTCAGGGACCTTGACGTGCCTTTTGAAGTGCATGTTTATTCTGCACACCGGACTCCTGAAGAGACCAGGTCTTTCGCCGCAAACGCCAGAGAAAACGGCTTCGGCGCTATCATTGCTGCGGCAGGCATGGCTGCACATCTCGCAGGAGCTATTGCCGCGGCAACCACACTGCCGGTCATAGGGATACCTGTAAAAGGTTCTTTTGACGGCATG
>CAYMBU010000066.1:0-8999 GCA_964388765.1 uncultured Eubacterium sp. | reverse complement strand
ACATATTCCGCTTTACACTGGACCACAAGGATAGAATAGAAAACCTGAACGTATTCTTCAGTACGCCGGAACAGAAAGCGGAGTTCCGTCCGCTTCTCGAAGCAATACCGGACGCAAGGCTTACTTCATCGCTCCCGTCGAACTACGAGCTGGGTGGCTGTGGTGTCAGCAAAGGCGCGGCTTTGAAGTATCTTATTGATATGCTTGGTATAGATAGAAAAGAAGTGCTTGCCGCAGGAGACAGTCCAAATGACATCGCTATGCTTGAACTTGCAGGCATATCTGTTGCTGTAGATAATGCTGAGCCTGAGGTGAAACAAGCCTCATCATACATTGCTCCTTCAAATGATGAAGACGGGGTGGCAGAGGCTGTAGAACGGTTTGTGATATCAGATTAAGAAAGAACTTAAGGAAATGCTATCGGAAAAGGTCGGAACATAACCGGCCTTTTTTTATTGACGCTATATGGGGAAGATGATAGTCATATATTTACAGATGTGAGGAGGGACACAGGGATGAGAGATAATAAGCTGCTTGGCAGACTGGGCGAAGATCTGGCTGCCTCATTGCTTTATTCAGAAGGGTACGACATAAAATACAGGAATTACAGGACTCACAGGGGAGAGATAGACATAGTCTGTGAAAAAGGCGGAGTGCTTTGCTTCACAGAAGTCAAAACAAGGACATGTGACTGCTACGGCATGCCGGAGGAAGCGGTGGATGAAGTGAAACAACGCAGGATAAGAGATGCCGCGAACTGCTATATAACAGCAAATCAGGACACTGCCGCTGATAAGAACGTGATGTTCAAGGTGGTTGAGATACTGATAAGAGAAACTGATGACAGATTCATGGAAGGTGCAGGGAGATAAGGATGATATCAAAAGTACATTCAGCCGTCATCAAAGGGATCGAAGCAGTCCCGGTCACTATAGAAACTGATATCGTCAGAGGCATGCCTAATCTTACGATAACAGGACTCGCGGACGCGACTGTGAAAGAGGCGGCGGTAAGAGTAAGAGCGGCAATAGTAAATTCCGGATATACATTCCCGCTTGGAAGAATAAGCGTGAACATCGCCCCCGCAGGCATCAGAAAAAAGGGGAGCGTTCTTGATCTTGGGCTTGCGGTAGGCATACTTGCTGCGTCCGGCCAGATACCGGGGCATGAGCTTGACAGATATCTTTTTGCGGGAGAGCTTTCGCTGGACGGTTCGGTATGTTCCGCAAGAGGGATACTTAATATCACTGAAAAAGCTTACGAAACAGGCCGATCTGTGATAGTGCCTGAAGACAACAGGAACGAGGCTGCGATAGTAAACGGGGCCACTGTTCTTCCGGCAGGAAGCCTTGAAGATGTGACAAGACATCTGACGCACGCGCTGGAAATAAAGCCGGCAGAGCCATCATACAAAGTGAAGAAGGATACATACCGCAGAACTGACTGTATGGACTTTGCTGATGTGAGGGGACAGGAGGCCGCAAAGAGGGCTCTGCTTATCGCAGCGGCCGGAGGACATGGCGTGCTCATGACGGGGAGCCCTTCAACGGGTAAGACGATGCTCGCGGAAAGACTTCCCGGGATCATGCCGTCCATGTCGTACGAAGAAATGATAAGAGCAACGGAGATATACTCGGCTGCAGGACTTCTTACCGGCGACATGCCATATATAATGGAAAGACCTTTCAGAAGGCCGCACCATTCAATCACAGAGGCGGGGCTTATCGGCGGAGGAATGAATCCCAGACCGGGAGAAATAACACTTGCCTCAGGAGGCATACTTTTTCTGGATGAGTTCGCGGAGATCGATACGAAAGTAACTGACGCCTTAAGAGAACCGCTTGAGAGAAAAGAGATATCTTTCATCAGACAGGGTGAGACTTATACGTTCCCGGCTGATTTCCTTCTGGTGGCGGCATCCAATCCATGCAGGTGCGGGTATTACGGGGATCCGTCCGGGAGGTGCATATGCACGCCCGGTGAAGTGGCACGGTACAGGCAGAAGCTGTCAGGACCGGTACTGGACAGAATAGACATCCATCTGGATCTGAAGGGACTTGCATACAGTGACCTGACTGGCAAAGCAGGGATGTCCACAGCTGAAATGAAAGAAATGGTAATAAAAGCAAGGCAGATACAGAAAGAAAGATTCAAAGGACTAGGATATAAGCTGAACAGTGCGATGACTGACAGGATGGCAAAAGAGATGTCATATATAGATGAAAAGGGGGAGCGGCTTCTCGGCAGAGCTTATGATGCATTCGGGCTGAGCCCGAGAGTACTTGGGAAAACTGTAAGGGTCGCGAGAACGATCGCTGATCTGGAGGGGAAAGACCGTGTCGGATCAGATGATATAGCTGAAGCGCTGCAGTACAGCAGATGGGAGCATAATGGAAACGAAGATACTAACAAGAGGAAGCACTGATTATCCGGAGCTCCTCGCGAACATACCCGAGCCGCCGCAGCTGCTGTATTACAGAGGTGATATCAGGATCCTGAGTAATAAATGTGTATCGGTCGCCGGCAGCAGAAGAGCGTCACCTGAAGGTATTTGTGCCGCTGAAGTAATAGGAAAGAGGCTTGCTGAATGTGGGGCAACGGTAGTGAGTGGACTTGCGGAAGGAGCAGACGCCGCGGCACACAGAGGCGCGCTTTCCGCGGGTGGTCATACTGTCGCAGTTCTTGCGAACGGTATGGACAGATATTACCCTGCCGTGAACAAAGACCTTCAGAGAGAGATCGAAGCGAACGGTCTGCTGATCACAGAATACGATGACAGCATACCGGCAAAGCGGTTCCATTTCCCAAGGAGAAACAGGATCATATCAGGGCTGTCTGAAGTTACCGTCATAACAGAAGCTGCGTTAAGGTCGGGATCTCTTATCACGGCGGAAGCAGCGGCAGAGCAGGGCAGAGCGGTATATGCAGTAGCAGGGAACTTCACAAAAGAGTGCTGCGCCGGCACGAATCACCTTATTGCAGACGGTGCCCGCCCGATAGTGAACGTCAATCAGTTCCTGCTCGACATTGGACTTTGTCCACCGGATGGTACGGCGCTTCCTGATGATCTTTCAGATGAGGAGACTATGATATACGACGTAGTCAGAAGATACGGAGAAGCGACAACTGATGAGATATCCAGAGAGACGCTGATCCCGCCGCGTATAGCCAACGGGATAATAACCGTTATGGAGATGAAAGGTTACCTTCAGACTGATATGGGCAAGGTATTTCTGAATATAAACAGTTTATGAAGAGTTTGTGTAAATTGATATAATTGTTTGACTATTCGTTTTACTGTGGTATAATCACGTACTTGGAAATTTATTTTTATATTCAGGAGGAAATATGGCTAACGCTAAAACAGTAACCAAAGCGGGTAAAACCAGCAAGGCAAAATCTGCTGGACCGAAGAAAAGACTTGTTATCGTAGAGTCTCCTTCCAAGGCAAAGACCATAGGAAAATATCTTGGATCATCATATAAAGTGATCGCGTCGGTAGGACATATAAGAGATCTGCCGTCCAGTAAACTGGGCGTGGATATAGAAAATGATTTCGAGCCTCAGTATATCTCAATCAGAGGTAAAGGCCCTGTTATCAAAGAACTCAAAAACGAAGCAAAGAAGGCATCCAGAGTTTATCTGGCAACCGACCCGGACCGCGAGGGCGAGGCAATTTCATGGCATCTTGCATATCTTCTCGGTATTGACCCAAAAAGTGAATGCAGGATCGCGTTCAACGAGATCACGAAGGATACTATAAAGGAAGCTGTAAAGCATCCGAGAGCTATAGACATCAATCTGGTAGACGCTCAGCAGGCGAGGCGTGTGCTTGACAGGCTGGTGGGATATCAGATCAGTCCGCTTCTCTGGAGAAAAGTCAGAAGAGGCCTTTCTGCAGGCCGCGTACAGTCTGCAGCGCTGAAGATACTCTGCGACAGAGAAAACGAGATCAATGCTTTTGATCCTAAGGAATACTGGACAATAGACTGCGAGTTCAAAAAAGGCAGGAAGTTCACTGCGAGACTCGCGAGACGAGACGGTGAAGACTACAGACCGTCATGTGAGGCAGAGAAAAATGACGTGCTCTCCGAGCTTGGCAAGGGCAGCTATATAGTCGGCAGCGTGACAGAGAAAGAGCTTCATCCGAGAGCATATGCTCCGTTCACTACGAGCAGCATGCAGCAGGAGGCTTCAAACAGGCTGAACTTTACAACGACCAAGACCATGAAGGTAGCTCAGCAGCTCTATGAAGGCGTGGATATCAGGGGAAGAGGCACCCTCGGCCAGATAACATATCTGAGAACAGACTCTGTCAGGATATCGGATGTGGCAAAAAGTGCTGCAGCCGCCTTTATTGAAGAGAGATTCGGCAAAGAATATGTCGGGAAGAACATCTATTCCAACAAGAAAAAAGAGATACAGGACGCTCATGAAGCGATCCACCCGACCAATATAGATATCGTTCCGGATGAAGTCAGAAACATGCTGACTCCGGATCAGTACAAGCTGTACAAGCTGGTCTGGAACAGATTTGTTGCGAGCCAGATGGCTCCTGCAACAGTGAAAAGTGTCAACGCTGAGATCAACAACGGAAGATACAGCTTTGACGCAAAGGGTTCACGTGTCCTCTTCGACGGATATCAGAAAGTATATAAGTATAAGAAAGACGACGAGAAAGATACGATGATACCTGACCTCGAGACAGGCACAGTGCTTGAGCCGCTGTCTGTCGACGCAGAGCAGAATTTCACAAAGCCGCCTTCGCGCTATACTGAAGCCAGTCTGGTTAAAGAACTCGAGGAAAAGAACATCGGACGTCCTAGTACATATGCTCCTATCGTATCGACGCTTTCAGAACGGCGTTATGTGAAGAAAGAAAAGAAGTCTCTCGTTCCTACGGAGCTTGGCTTTACAGTAAACGACATCATGAACGAATATTTCTCTGATATCGTTAATGTGAAATTCACGGCCGGAATGGAAGACAAGCTGGACGATGTTGAAAGCAAAGGACTCGAATGGAAAAAAGTAATTAAAGAATTCTACGGTCCGTTTGAAAAAGAGCTGAAAGATGCTGACGAGGCGATAGAAAAGATCCAGGTAGAAGACAGGCCTACCGGAGAGGTTTGTGAGATCTGCGGAAGACCCATGGTCTACAAGGTAGGACCATTCGGAGAGTTCATGGCGTGCAGCGGATATCCTGAATGTAAGAACACCAAGCCTATTGTGAAATCGACAGGTGTCATGTGTCCGGAATGCGGTAAGGAGATCGTTGAGAGAAGGTCCAGAAAAGGAAAGATCTTCTATGGATGCAGCGGCTTCCCTAAGTGTAAGGTATCATTCTGGTACAGACCGATAGATAAGAAATGCCCTAAGTGTGGAAGTCTGCTTGTCGAGAAAAAGGGACGCGGTACTAGCCTCGCATGTTCGAGCGAAGACTGCGATTACAGGGAATAATATAAAGGAGATAAGAATATGATAGAATTTCACGCAACAACCATCTGCTGTGTAAAGCGCAGCCCTGACGACGTCGCTATCGGAGGCGACGGCCAGGTCACGATGGGTGAATCTGCGATCATGAAAAATGGCGCTGTCAAGGTCAAGAAGATCTTCCACGATTCTGTACTGACAGGATTTGCGGGGTCTGTGGCAGACGCGTTTTCACTTACAGAGAAGTTTGAAAAGAAGCTTGAAGAAAACGGCGGCAATCTGAAGAGAGCTGCTGTTGATCTTGCTGAGATATGGAGATCTGATAAGGGCATGAGAAGCCTTGAGGCACTGATGATAGTGGCTGACAGGGATGATCTGCTGGTACTCTCGGGAAACGGAGAGATCATCGCGCCGGATGAGGACTTTGTTGCCATCGGATCAGGTGGAAATTATGCCTACTCCGCGGCGAACGCATTGTTCAACCATACAGACATGACCGCTGAAGAGATAGTAAGAGAGTCACTGAAGATCGCGTCGTCGATCTGTGTCTACACCAATGACCACATAACAGTGGAAAATCTGGAAGGAGGTGCGGATAATGAGTGATAATGAAAACAAAAAGATCCAGAGCCTTACGCCTAAAGAAATAGTGGCAGAGCTCGATAAGTATATTATCGGACAGGATTCAGCAAAGAAATCAGTAGCCGTAGCGTTGAGGAACAGATACAGGAGGAGTCTTGTTTCTGAAAAGATGCGTGAGGAGATCACACCGAAGAACATCCTTATGATGGGGCCTACGGGATGCGGTAAGACTGAGATCGCGAGAAGACTTGCAAAGCTTATGAAAGCGCCTTTCGTTAAAGTCGAGGCGACTAAGTTTACTGAAGTGGGATATGTCGGACGTGACGTTGACTCGATGATCCGCGACCTTATGGAGACGTCACTCAGGATCACCAAGAACGAGCATATGCAGGAGAAGTACGATATCGCCGACATGCTCGCTGAGCAGAAGATACTGGAAGCGATAATCCCGGGAGCAAAAAAGAGCGACGAGAAAGTACAGAAGACGCCGTTCGATATGCTCATGAACGGGTATATGGGTCAGCAGAATCAGCAGAGCCAGCAGTCCCAGGAAAACGTGAAGCAGACTCAGGAAACAGAGCTTGCCAGAGAGCAGGTGAAGCAGCAGCTCAGACAGGGCCTTCTTGAGGACCAGCTGATCGAGATACAGATAGACGAGAAGCCAATGGGCAATCAGCTCGATATGGGCAACGAAGGCATGAGTATCGCGATCGGAAACATCTTCGACGGTATGATGCCGAAAAAGACAAAGACCAAGAAAGTAAGGGTAAAGGACGCCAGAAGGATACTGAGAGAGCAGGAGGCTCAGAATCTCCTTGATATGGATCAGATCACCGACGAGGCTCTTAATAACTGTGAGCAGAACGGTATCGTATTCATCGATGAGATCGATAAGATAGCAAACGGCAGCAACTATAACGGAGCTGACGTATCAAGAGAAGGCGTTCAGAGAGACATCCTTCCTATCGTTGAGGGAAGTGTAGTCAATACCAAGTACGGACCGGTCAAGACAGATCATATCCTGTTCATCGGAGCCGGTGCTTTCCATACGGCCAAGCCTACAGACCTCATACCTGAGCTTCAGGGAAGATTCCCCATCAGAGTGGAGCTCAAGAGCCTGGACAAGGATGACTTCGTCAAGATCCTTACAGTGCCGGAAAACGCACAGGTAAAACAGCACCAGGCGCTGCTTGCGACAGAGGGCATCGATCTTCAGTTGACCGACGACGCCATAGATGAGATAGCAGAGCTTTCATGCAGAATGAATGAGCAGAACGAGAATATCGGTGCAAGAAGGCTCGCCACAGTACTTGAAAAGCTTCTCGAGGATATCTCGTACGAGATCCCTGAGCCTGACAGCGACGGGAAGCTGACGATAGACAGAGAATTCGTGATGAGCAAGTTCGCTGATACTATAAGACGCGATGATATGGACAGATATATCATATAGAGGTTGAAATGAGTGATAACAGGGAACTATTAGACAGGATAAGGAAACTGAACTGGCTTCTGTCAGAATCTACAGTGGGGTACGTCTCTTTTGATGAGCTTTGCCAGATGCTGGGCGAGATGCTTGAAGCCAACGTGCATGTACTGAGCCGTAACGGCAAGGTACTTGCTTCTGTGAGTGAAGCAGGCGGCGATTCGCCTTTTTCGGAGGAGGAAGGCAGGATCATGCTGCCTAAAGAGCAGAACGACAGCATGATGAAACTATCCGATGCTATGGTTAACGTAACACTGGAAGAAGTAAAACAGCTCTATGGCGAGGAGTATGACGATGCTGCGAAGTATCATCTGATCGAGCCTGTATTCAATTGTGGAAACAGGATAGCTACCATGCTTGTTGCCAGGCCGGATGTGATGTTCACCGAGGAAGACGTAGTCATATGCGAGCTCGGCGCCACTATCGTAGGTATGGAAGTGGCCAAAGGCCTTGCTGAGGAAGAGAAGGAATCTCTCCGCTGGCAGACGATGGTTCATATGGCCATAGACAAGCTCTCATATTCAGAGCTGGCCGCTGTTCAGATACTGTTTAATAAAATAGAAGATGACGACAGTCTCTTTGTTGCAAGCAAGATCGCGGATGAATTCGGCATCACCAGGTCTGTGATAGTGAATGCTCTCAGAAAGCTGGAGAGTGCCGGAGTCATAGAAACAAGATCTCTCGGCATGAAGGGCACGCGCATCAGGATCCTGACACCGTACCTGAGGGAACAGGTAAAAGAAATAGAGATATGAGCGAGCCGTATTTCACGGTCGCCAGAAGCGCTTCAGTGGAGCTTACTATAGAGAAATCAAGGTTCATTGCCTTTGTCTCACAGGTGAGCTCCAGAGAAGAAGCTGAGGCCTTCGTAGCGTCCGTAAGAGAATCTCATAAGGACGCGACTCATAATGTCCCGGCTTTTGTTATAGGAAGCAGGCAGGACATCATGTGGTCGAGTGAGGACGGGGAGCCGCAGGGAACTGCCGGAGCCCCTGTCCTTAAGATGCTCGTGCAGGAGGGCCTTTCAGATGTCTGCATGGTGATAACTCGCTATTTCGGAGGCATCAAGCTTGGGACAGGCGGCCTTGTCAGAGCGTATACAGATGTGGCAAAAGCAGCTCTTGCCGAAGCAGGGCTCGCTGAAGTAAGAGAGATGCTTCATATACATGCGGCATGCGGCTATAAGGCCTTTAACAGGCTGGAAGCCTTTGATTATGACGGAAGGGCAATTATAGAAAACCCTTCATACCAGGAAAAAGTCGAATTCGACTTTGTTATTGATCCGGCTGACGAAGAAGAAATGACGGACATGCTGCGCGACATATCAGGAGGGCAGGTAGAGGTATTAAAAAAAATAATAGCCCGGAGCCAAATTATCTGTTGACAAACTTTTGCTGGTAATGTAATATTATTAAATGTGTCAGGAAGAAAGCTTTTAGACGCGGGCGTTTAGCTCAGCTGGGAGAGCATCTGCCTTACAAGCAGGAGGTCATAGGTTCGAGCC
>CAYMBU010000065.1:0-9072 GCA_964388765.1 uncultured Eubacterium sp. | reverse complement strand
TCTGGTGAAAACAATTTTACTTTTTTCAACTGTCCACTTGACGGGTAGCAGTTCACATTGACCGCGGTTTTTCTGTACACTTTCTGAAGCGTTTCAGCCTTTAGCTCAGTGCTGCTGTGATGAGAGCCATCTTGTAGACTTCGTCAGCGTTGCAGCCTCTTGAGAGGTCGTTGATAGGAGCGTTCAGCCCCTGAAGAATAGGGCCGTATGCTTCATATCCGCCAAGTCTCTGAGCGATCTTGTAGCCGATGTTTCCGGCTTCGATGCATGGGAAGATGAAGGTGTTCGCTTGACCGGCGACCTTGGATCCCTTGCACTTTGTCTCAGCAACTACAGGTGATACTGCAGCGTCGAACTGGAGCTCGCCGTCGATAGCCATATCAGGAGCCATCTTCTGAGCTTCAACTGTAGCATCCTGTGACAGTTTGACTGTGCCGCCCTTGCCGGATCCCTTTGTTGAGAAGCTGAGTACTGCTACCTTCGGATCGATACCGAATACTTCTGCTGTCTTAGCTGTCTCGATAGCAACTTCTGCGAGCTGCTGAGCTGCAGTAAGAGTAACGTTTCCGTTCTTGTCGACCTTGTCTTTGTAGTCGATGTTGATGGCGCAGTCGCCCATGGCGATCTTCTCATCTCCTCTTACGAGGATGAAGCTTGAGCTTACGAGATGAGCAGTCTTCTTGGTCTTTACGAGCTGCAGAGCAGGTCTTACTGTATCTGCTGTGGAGTATGTAGCTCCGCCGAGCAGGCAGTCAGCTGTTCCCATCTTAACGAGCATAGTTCCGAAGTAGTTGCCTTTCTTGAGAGTCTGGCGAACTTCGTCTTCGGACATCTTACCCTTTCTGAGCTCATACATAGTCGTTACCATGTTGCCGAAGTTGGCATAGTTCTCAGGGTCGATGATCCTGCAGGCAGAGATGTCGTATCCGCCTTCTGCTGCGGCTGCCTTGACCTCTGCTTCCTTACCGATAAGGATAACACTGAGGATACCTTCAGTTGACAGCTTGGTTGCAGCGTCCAGAATACGAGGGTCTGGGCCTTCAGTGAAAACGATCGTCTTAGGATCTTTTTTCAGCTTTTCTTTCAGTTCATCAAACATTAGTAATTACCTTCCATTCTGTGTACACATGTGATAGTTTCCGTACCGGCAGAAAGCATGCATAATCCACCGATACATATTAAGTATAGCACAAAAGACAGAAGGGGGAGAGTGTTTTTTAAAGCATTCTTTTTTAGGTGGTAGTAAGTTCATACTTGTGTTAAAATTAATCTAGATAAATGTATTCTTTTGAGCAGACGGTGATAACAATGGATATTGATGAAAACATCGGTAAGAAAATAGACCTTCATATGCATTCGACTTTCTCGGACGGCGTTTTCACTCCGGCTGAGCTTGTTGAGCTCAGGAAGAAAGAAGGATACGACGTCGTTGCAGTGACTGACCATGACGGAGCAAAGGGAGTCAGAGAGGCGCTCCGTGCCGGTGAGAAATACGGCGTCAAAGTCATTTCCGGTATAGAGATCGGAACAGTCATGGATGTGAGCGGGATCGTTCCTGACGCGTGCGACAGTTCCATGAACAAGGGTGAAGTCGAGCTGCATATTCTCGGATACGATATCGATCCTGATGATAAGGAGCTCAACGATCAGATGCAGGTCATCAAGGATTTCAGAGACGAAAGAAACAAAAAGCTTCTCTGGTATTTTCAGGAGAAGGGATATGATATCAAATACTCAGACCTGTTGAAATCGCCTGATCAGGAGTACGTCGCCAAGCCTGATTTCGCGTGGGTGTTCGTAAACCGCGGATATGTACAGAACGTAACTGAAGCTTTCAGATCAGAGAAGTTCCTGGCAGCAAAGGCCGTACAGAGGCTGAAGCAGATGCCTTATCCGACAGCAGATGCAATGAAGCTGATACAGAGCGCCGGTGGTGTAGCTGTGCTCGCACATCCGATGAAGATAAAGGGATTTGGCGAGAAGAGCTCAGATGAGTTTTTCGATAATCTCATCAGACTGCTGACAAAGCTCAGAGAGATGGGTCTTTACGGTCTTGAATGCTATCATCCGTCAGCATCTGAGCAGGATTCAGAGAAGCTCGTTGACATAGCGCACAGGATCGGGCTGAAGATAACAAGAGGGTCGGACTATCACGGGCCTCAGAATAAAAAACGTGCGTAGTATAAATAAGACTATTTTCCGTGCCGGAGAGATGCACGGTCTGAAATAACAAGTGAATATCATATGATGATTTACCAGGGAGGAAATGGAGATGGCAAAGGTAGATTTCATCAAGAATCCAATCGCCGCAGCGATAAGGACCGAAAAAGATTTCAGCAAAGCGCTGAAGTCAGATGTGGACATGGTTTTTCTTCTGCATTCTAACATAATGACAGTAGGGGACTGCATAAGGCAGATACACGAAGCCGGAAAGAAGGCAATGGTCCACATTGACTTTGCCGAGGGTATCGGTAAAGACAGGTACGGGATCGAATTTCTGGCAAGCCAGGACGTGGATGGTATCTGTACGACACGTACCAACATCGTCAAGCTGACCAGAGAATATGATCTGATCTCACTGCAGCGGTTTTTTATGATCGATTCACATTCTGTCAGCACGTCGATAGAGTCGATGAAGCTTTCTGATCCGGACATAGTCGAGATCATGCCGGCGATAGTGACAAAAAAGATCAGGGAGTTTTCTTCACTTGTAGACGTACCTGTGATCGCTGGCGGTCTGGTGGAGACAGAGCAGGAAGTAAGAGATGCTCTCGCAGCAGGAGCCGACTGTGTATCGACAGGAGAATCAGATCTGTGGGATATAAAACTGTAGTATAAGAGAGCAGATACAGGGTAGAACGATATGAGAATACAGTTTTGCGGCGCGACAACAGGCGTAACAGGTTCATGTCATCTTATAAGGACAGAGAATCATAATGTGCTTCTTGACTGCGGCCAGTTCCAGGGCGGCAAGGCACAGGAAGCTATGAACAGAGACGAGTTTCCTTTTGATCCGAAGGAAGTGGAATGCCTGATCCTGTCACATGCGCATATAGATCACTGCGGAAGGATACCTTTGCTCGTAAAGCGCGGATATACCGGACCGGTATACTGCACCTCGGCAACGGCAGATCTTCTTAAAGTCATGCTTGAGGACAGCGCATACATCCACGAAAAAGACGCTGAATGGGAAACTAAGAGAAGCAGACGTGCAGGTGGTCCGGACATAGAGCCGCTGTATACGCTGGAAGATGCTGACAAGGCGCTCAGACAGGTAGTGCCTGTGGAGTATGACCAGCTGATAGAACTTAATGACGATATCAGGTTCGTTTTCAACGACGCCGGACACATACTCGGATCGGCGGTCACAGAACTCTGGGTGAAAGAGGGCGGCGAAGAGACCAAGATAGTCTTTTCCGGCGACCTGTGGATGATGAACAGACCGATACTGCGTGACCCTACTATCATCAAAAAAGCAGACGCCGTGATCATGGAGACAACTTACGGCAACAGGCTGCATCCCGATAACGTCATGGATGTCAGGAAACTCATCGACATCATAGTGAAAACAACGGACAGAGGCGGCTGTGTGGTCATCCCGTCGTTTGCAGTAGGCCGTACACAGGAGCTGTTGTATGAGCTGAATAAGTTCTACGATGAACATACGGAGTATGACGATAAACTTGATAAGGTAAACGTATATATCGACAGTCCAATGGCTACTACTGCTACTGAAGTGTTCCGGAGGAATGCCCAGGTATTCGACGAAGAAGCAAGGAATTACATCGTATCCGGAGATGATCCGCTGGATTTCAAGAATCTGCACTTCACAAGAAGCACAGAGGATTCAAAGTCGCTGAACATGAACAATGTTCCCAAGGTGATAATATCAGCGAGCGGGATGTGCGAGGCAGGAAGGATAAGGCATCATCTCAAGCATCATCTCTGGGACCCGAAATCAAGCATCGTTTTTGTCGGGTATCAGGCCGTAGGAACACTCGGAAGGACTTTGCTTGACGGCAAAAAGGATATCACGCTATTCGGAGAGGAGATACACGTCGCGGCAGAGATATATAATCTGGAAGGCTTCTCCGGGCATGCAGACCAGAACGGACTTCTTGCATGGATATCCGGCTTCGAGAAGAAACCTGCTCAGGTATTCCTTGTGCACGGCGAAGAAGATGCCAAGATCGCTTTCGCGAAGTTGATCAGAGAAAAGCTCGGATATGATCCTGTCGCGGTAATGGGCAATTCGGAATATGAGCTTAGGCCCGGAGAGAATGATCTGGAGCTTCTGAATGCCGAGGAAGCACAGTCTCAGGCGGCAGACGACGGAGATGTGCAGAAAGTACGTGGTCAGCTGTCCGAGATACATAAGGAGCTGGAGCATATAATATTCAACGCTGAAGCGGCGCTTACAGAGAAAATGACAGAAGATAAGCTGAATAAGATAAATAATATAGTGCAGGAGCTTAACAAATCCACTATGGATCTTGCGAGCATAGTGCTGGAGAAGAAAGGCGAATAGTGGATCAGGAGAAGAGTACAAGCAGACCTGCAGGATTCAAGGAAGGGCTCAAGTGCGGCATACCGATCGCGCTCGGCTATTTTGCTGTGTCATTTACTTTCGGTATGGCTGCCGTGAGAGCAGGGCTCTCGGTCTTTGAAGCCACTATGATATCTTTTCTGAATCTGACATCCGCCGGACAGTTTGCCGGCCTGGATGTAATGATCGGCGGTGGTACTCTGGTAGAGATGGCTGTTACGCAGTTCATAATAAACCTGAGGTACAGTCTGATGTCGTTCACGGTGTCACAGAAGCTTGATAAGAGATATCACCTGTGGCACAGATTCATCGTGGCGTTTGGCGTGACGGATGAGATCTTCGGGGTTACTGCATCTCAGCCGGGCAAGGTCAGCCCGTATTTCAATTACGGAGCCATGATCCTGTCTATACCGGGCTGGACAGGTGGTACGCTTGTAGGCGCCATATCAGGGAGCATCCTCCCCGGATTCATCACAAGTGCGCTTGGAGTCGCGATATACGGCATGTTCCTCGCGATCATAATCCCGCCGGCAAAACACGACAGGGCGGTTCTGGGAGCGGTATGCGCAGCGATGGCAATGTCGACTCTGTTCAAATATGCACCTGTTCTGAACAGGATATCGGACGGATTCGTGATAATAATCGTGACGGTAGCAGTAGCATGCTTCGCAGCATATTTCTTCCCGCACACGGGAAAGGAGGCGCCTGAACATGTTTCCTGACTACTGGCCGTATGTCATCGTCATGGCACTGGTCACATACCTTGTAAGAGTTGTGCCTCTGACCCTGATGAGAAAAGAGATAACGAATGAGTTCTTTCTTTCGTTCCTGTATTATGTTCCATACGCCTGCCTGGCGGCGATGATATTTCCGGCGATCCTTTCGTCGACTTCATATACCGCATCCGGAGCTGTAGGCCTCGGAGTAGGGCTCTTCATGGCGTACAAAGAGAAAAGCCTTATCACAGTCGCCCTTACTGCGTGCGCGGCGGTATTCATATGCGAGAGACTGATCGAAATGATCTGATTAAATGAAAGGGGTAAATGTGGAGATCAATAAAGAGAAGAGAGAAATGATCATCAGGACGGCGGCGCTTTTTCTGCTGTTTTCAGTGATCGGCTGGGTGTATGAGTGGGCGCTCTGCGTCTCGAGAGGAGAGGGGCTGTTCGTGAATCACGGCTTCTGTCTTGGTCCTTGGCTTCCGATATACGCGGTCGGCGGCGTGCCGATAATACTCGGATTCACAGCGCTCGCGGACCATATTAAAGCTAACGCGAAGAGCGCGGCCCTGAAAAGATTAGTACCTTTGATAATGTGGGCGCTCGGTTCTGTCCTCGCGGCGGCTGTGGAGCTCGCCGTAACTCTGATAATGGACATGGTGGGGGCTGACTGGCACAGCCTGTGGCAATACGACGAGAACTTCATGAACTATCAGGGCAGGATCGCGCTCTGGCCGTCGATGAAGTTCGGATTCCTGATACTTATCGCGATGTACGTGGTAGTGCCGGCGCTCGACAGAGTGCTGGACAACACAAGAGACGGCGGGAAAAAGGAGAAGATCAGAAACGGGATAGTGATAGCGCTTTCGCTTCTGTTCATCATTGATTTTACGGTGCATCTCCTCATCGGCAGCAACTACGCTGAGGAGCTGTAGCAAAGCCCGCGAATATATGTATAGAAAGCCTGTATATGTTTATGTTATAATACATGAGTATAAATAGATAACCATTGAGCAGAAGGTGATTATTATGAAAAAACTTGGACTTATGGGCGGATTCGGGCAGGAAAGCACGATCGCGTTCTACAGAGGAGTTACCGACAGAATCAAGGAGAAGCTCGGCGATGAATGCATGCCGGATATCACTATCGAGAGCATGAGCATCTTTGAAGTACTTGATCTCTGCGAGCACGGAAGATATGCTCCTGTAGCCGACTATCTTACTGACGGCATGAGGAATCTGGACCGCGCAGGCTGCGACGTTATAGCCATGGCCGGCGTTACTCCACATATCGTGTTCCCTGAAGTGGAAGCCCATACTAATAAGACCATGGTCAGCATGGTCGATACAGCCTGCGATGCTGCTGCCTCAGACGGATACCGTAAAGTGGGACTGATCGGTACTCTCCCGACGATGGACGGCACATTCATGCAGTGGGCGTTCGGAGCGAGAAGAGTCGAGATCGTCACTCCGGAAGAAGAAGACAAGCTGGAGATCGACCGCATCATCAGATATGAGCTGGAACAGGGCATAGTAAGACCTGAAAGCAAGAAGTTCATCCAGGATGTGGTCGCGCGTATAGATGAGAAGAATGACATTGAAGCCATACTTCTCGGAGCTACAGAGTTCTCGCTGATATTCGGAGAGAAGGACTTTGTTGTTCCTACGATCGACATGATGAGAACGCAGATAGACAAACTCGCAGATATGATAATCGAATAAGGAGGGAAAATACATGAAAACTTACGGACTAAGCAAGCTTGGCATCAAGCCTTCAGCATGCTACAGGAACCTGAACCCATCGATCCTTGTAGAGAAGGCGCTGGCGCGCGGCGAAGGACAGCTTACTGATACGGGAGCCCTGAACGTACTTACAGGAAAGTACACAGGACGTTCTCCTAAGGATAAGTTCATCGTAGACAGCAAGGCAGTACATGACAAGATCGCATGGGGCAGCGTGAATATGCCGACCAGACGCAAGGTATTCAACGAGATCAAAAAGAACATTGAAGAGTATCTTTGCGGTAAGGAAGTATTCATTTTCGACGGTTTCGCAGGAGCGGACCCGAAGTATACAAGAAAGTTCAGGATCGTATGTGAGCTTGCTTCACAGGCTCTGTTCATCAATGATCTTCTGATCAGGCCGACAGCTGAGGAACTCGAGGCGTTCGGAGATCCTGACTTCACACTCATCGCGGCGCCTGGATACAAGGTACCGAACCCGGAGGAGCTCGGCATCCATTCAGAGGCAGCCATCATGATCGATTATGAGAAGAAGATGGTCATCATCGCAGGTTCACAGTATGCAGGCGAGATCAAAAAGTCTGTATTCTCAGTAATGAACTATCTGATGCCTGTCGAGGAGAACATCCTTCCGATGCACTGCTCTGCGAACATGGATCCTGAGACCGGCGACACAGCAGTATTCTTCGGCCTTTCCGGAACAGGTAAGACTACGCTTTCGGCTGATCCGAACAGAGCTCTTATCGGAGACGACGAGCACGGCTGGTCAGGCGACGGCGTATTCAATTTTGAGGGCGGATGCTACGCAAAGTGCATCGACCTTGAAGAGGAGAGAGAACCGGAGATCTTCCACGCGATAAAATTCGGAGCTGTTTCCGAGAATCTGATCATTGACCCTGATACCAGAAAGCCTGATTATACAGACGGATCACTAACAGAGAACACAAGAGTAGGATATCCTATCGACTTCATCTCCAACGCCAAGATCCCTGGATACGGCGGGATACCTAAGGTCGTTATTTTCCTGACAGCTGACGCTTTCGGAGTTCTTCCTCCGATCAGCAAGCGTTCAAGAAATGCAGTCATGTATCAGTTCGTAACAGGATTCACAGCCAAGGTAGCCGGAACTGAGAGAGGTATCACAGAGCCTGTGCCTACGTTCTCTACATTGTTCGGAGAACCGTTCATGCCGTGTGACCCATCGCTTTACGCAGAGATGCTTGGCGATAGGCTGGACAAGTATGGCACACAGGTATATCTGGTCAATACAGGATGGTCCGGAGGCCCTTACGGAGTAGGAAGCCGTATGAAGCTTTCATATACAAGAGCCATGGTAACAGATGCTCTTAACGGATCACTTAAGGATGTGGAATACAAGCATGACGACAGATTCAATGTTGAGATCCCTCTGTCATGTCCTGACGTTCCGTCTGAGATACTTGACCCGAAGCAGACATGGGCTGATAAGGATGCATACGACGAGCAGGCACAGAAGCTTGCGGAGATGTTCGTCGAGAACTTCCAGAAGAAGTACGCGCATATGCCTGAAGAGATCACAAATGCAGGACCGAAGCCACTGTAAGTAGAAGAAATAAGACTATTGAAGACTATCCGGAGAAGTGATTTCTTCGGATAGTCTTATTCATTAATTGAAATATAAGTGACCATTATGGCTAAAGATAAACAAATGGACAGGCTGGAATACCTGGTCAAAGCGTTTACAGACGACTCTGTCAGATATAGAGGTGCAGATGTTCCTCCTGACAGAGAGTCCCGAAAACGTACACTTCGTTCTTTAATGAATATAAGGATGCCTGCACCTATGCCTGAAGAGGT
The DNA here is from genome assembly GCA_964388765.1 of uncultured Eubacterium sp. Lineage (GTDB taxonomy): Bacteria > Bacillota > Clostridia > Peptostreptococcales > Anaerovoracaceae > Aminicella. The sequence goes on along the minus strand of CAYMBU010000065.1, from coordinate 228 downwards.
ACTCAGTGTACAGGATGAATATCTGAAAGAACGCGCAGCAGAGAAGGGTATAACAAGTGCTGACGACATAAAGTCCGCAGCAGAGAAACTTGGCTGCAGGCTTGCCGGCGCAGGGCATATGGCTGTCTGGGAGGGAGACATCACGACACTTAAGTGCGGAGCTATAGTGAACGCGGCCAACTCTCAGATGCTGGGATGCTTCATCCCGATGCACAACTGTATAGACAA
>CAYMBU010000064.1:0-9216 GCA_964388765.1 uncultured Eubacterium sp. | reverse complement strand
GTCCAGGAGTATCCAGGAATACGATCTTTCTTCCGTTGATCTTTACCTCGGAAGCACCGATATGCTGTGTGATACCGCCGGATTCCTTCGCAGTCACATTCGTCTTTCTTATTGCGTCGAGGAGTGAAGTCTTACCATGGTCTACGTGACCCATTACTGTGATGACAGGCGGTCTCTCTACGAGATCTTCCTCGTTGTCCTCAAAGTCCTCGATAGCGGCTTCTGCTGCCGTTTCTTCCTCAGCGGCTTCACTGGCATTTCCTACAACGACTTCGATACCGAGCTCTGAAGCAAGCATCTCGAGCATGTCCTCGTCGATATTCTGATTTATGTTAGCCATGATACCGAGCTTCATCAGCGCCATGATGACCTGCGAAGTGGAAACTTCGACCTGTTCGCAGAATCCTGCAACTGTGATAGGTACGTTTACTCTGTAGGTACCTTCCGGAAGTATTACCTCTTCCTCTTCCTCTACATGCTTTTCCTTGGTATATTTCTTTCTTTCCTGTCTTTCAAGCGATTTCTTCTCGAACTTGTCGAACTTATCATATCCGCCCGCGTCATGCCTTCCGTGACGCTTGTCAGCGCCCTTCCTTCCATGCTTGGCGTCTCTTGAAGCATCTGTCTGAGCAGCCTGAGCGTGCTGGTGCTGAGGTCTCCTGTTGCTTGGCTTAGGAGCGTTTTCTTCCTCGCCCTGCTGAGGCTTCTGTCCCGGCCTTCCCTTAGGTTTCCTTCCTACCGGCTTCTGACCCTGTTTCCTCTCAGGTCTCTGACCAGGCTTTCTTTCAGGTTTGGCGTTCTGCGCTTCGTCTTCAGATGCCCTTCTGATTATCTTTACCTTCGGTACTTTGATCTCAGCATCGAGATTCTTCTTTGGTACTTCAGGTTTCTTCTCTGTTTCTTTAGCTTTAGGAGCAGCCGCATTTCCGCTCTTCTCAGCTTTGCCTGAGCTATTGGCTTCAGTATGCTTTTCGGGAGTGTTATCCTTCTTTGTCTCAGCAGGAGCAGAAACCGCATTATTATCCTTTCCTGCTTTTTTCACCGGCTTTTTTTCAGCATTTACAGCTGCCGGGGCTTCTTTCTGCGCAGCCTCTTTCTTTACAGTCTTCTCCTGTACATCCTGCGCAGCAGCTTTGACATCTGCCTTGTTTTCATGCTTCTCCTGAGCCTCTGCCTCTTCAGGGTGCACTGATTCCTCAGTCTTGGCCCTTTCACGCCTCGCCAGGAAGTCATCGTCAACTATAGGCTTCCCCACAGGAGCCTTTCTCTTGTTCTCAAAATAGCTGTCACTGACTATAGGACGTCCCGCAGGGCCTTTTCTTCCCGGCACCTGTCCCGGTGCTACCGGTCTCAAGGCAGGATTTCCTGCCGTTCTTGACGGTCTGGCCATAAGTCTTTTCGCATCTGTATCTGACAGAATGCTCATATGGTTCTTAGCGTCGATACCTAACTCAGCCGCTTTATCAAGCAGTTCTTTACTCGCCACTCCCATTTCTTTCGCGAGCTCATACACTTTCTTCGGCATTAGCTGTTCTCTCCTTCTGATCGAATGCGGTCGATCTCCTCACTGATTATTTCTGCAAAATGTCTGTCTGTTATGGTAAAGACCATTCCTGATCCTGTACCTGTCGCGTTTGAAAGTTCTTCACTTTCCCCGAATATTACGCAGGGGATATTCTGCGTCCTGGCTTTACCTGCCACCTTTTCTCTGGTCCCCGCCGCGGCTTCCTCCGAAACTATCACCAGCTTTGCCTTCCGTTTACCGATCAGGTAAAGCCCCGTGTTATAGCCTGACTGAAGGTTTCTTGACCTCGCCGCGAATCCCAGATACCCCCTCAGCTTATCAGAAAGCATCTTCTATCACCATCTTGATGTCTTCATATACTCTGTCCAGGTCGTTCTGATCAAAATTCATCCTGAATCCTCTCTTTACCGCCCCGCTCTTTTTCGCCTTCTCCAGGCATTCAGAGTCTTTACAGATATATACTCCGCGTCCCTTGGCGCGCCCTGTCACATCTACAGTCAACATGCCTTCATAGCATGCGATCCTTATCATGTCTTTCTTTGGTCTGGACTCACGGCATCCGATGCATGTACGCATCGGCTCTGTGAACCCTTTCTGCTGCTTTCTGTTCATTACTCTTCTTCCTGAGTCTTCGGTTCCGCTTCAGCTTCTGGCTCAGCGTCGTCATATTCCGGGAACTCTTCCTCGTAGTCATCCGAGTAGTAGTCTGAATGACTCTTTATGTCTATCTTCCACTTGCTGACCTTGGCGGCGAGACTTACGTTCTGACCGCGCTTGCCGATAGCAAGTGAAAGCTGTGAATCAGGAACGATGACTGTGGCTATCATAGCCTCCTCGTCCTCGATAATGACTTCTTCTACGTCTGCAGGGCTGAGTACGCTGCTGATCAGCTCAACAGGATCCTCGCTCCAGAATACGATGTCGATCTTTTCGCCGTTCAGCTCATCTACGATCGACTGTACACGTGTTCCCCTTGTTCCTACGCAGGCACCTACAGGATCCACGTTAGGATCTTCTGAATATACTGCGATCTTGGTACGTGATCCAGGGTCTCTCGCGATGCCCTTAATCTCAACGATACCATCCTGGATCTCAGGAACTTCAGATTCGAACAGGCATCTTACCAGCTCTGACCTTGTCCTTGAGACAAGCACCTGAGGCCCCTTGGACTCGTCAAGCACTTTTACGATGTATACCTTGATCCTCTGTCTGATGTTGTAATGCTCGCCAGGTACCTGTTCCTTGAACGGAAGCACGCCCTCAGCTTTATCAAGGTTGATATAGATCTTATCGTCGCTCTTCCTGGACACATAACCGGTAACCACTTCTCCGGCACGGTCCTTGAACTCTGCGAGTACCTGATTCCTTTCTTCTTCCTTGATACGCTGGACTATCACCTGCTTGGCTGTCTGCGCGGCGACTCTTCCGAAGTCTGAAGGCGTCACCTGGAATTCGATATAGTCTCCGACTTCGTAACGCGGATCGATCTCCCACGCTTCTTCAAGAGAGATCTGAGTAAGGTCATCTTCAACGACCTCTACCACGTCCTTACGCATAAGCACCATGACCTGTCCTTCATCCGGATCGATCAGCACTCTTACGTTCGAAGTCGTGCCATAGTTCTTTCTGTACGCTGACAGGAGTGCGTTCTCAATAGTCTCAATAAGCATCTCCTTGGAAATGTGCCTTTCCTCTTCAAGCTGCTCCAGCGCTGCCAGAAATTCAGCCGGCACGATCTCACCATTCATTTCGTTCATGTCTTCCTCCTTAGAAAACCACCGCGAGACAGGTCTTCGCAACATCTTTGCTGCTGAAGGACCTTTCATTTCCTTCTTCGTCTGTTATTATTATGTTTCCGTCCACGAGACCTTTCAGCGTCCCCTGGATCTCTTTCTTCCCATTGCTCGCCCTATACAGCTTCACATCCACCAGTTCTCCTACGAACCTGTCGAAATCTTTCTGTTCATAGAGTTCTCTGTCCATGCCCGGGGAACTGACTTGAAGCATATAGTTCTGCTCTATAGGGTCCAGATCATCAAATCTGTCACTGAGATACCCGCTCACGAGTTCACAGTCGTCGGTGCTTACATACCTGACCACGCCGTTCTTCTCATTCTCATTCCGGACAGCCTCCGCGATGTCTATATAGACGTTAAGGTACCAGTCCTTCCCTTCTTTTCTGAAGTCGGTGTGATACAGCTCAAGCCCGTTCTCATCGAGGAAGTCCGAAAGCACATCGCTTACAAGCGCTGTGATCTTCTCTTTCTTATCAGCCATATTTCCCCTTACATAAGATAAAGAGTGGGGATTTTCTCTCCCACTCTTCAGCAATAACTTATTCAACGATATGAACTTTACCATATATATGTAAAAAAGTCAACTGTTTTTCAGAAACGTTCATTTTTACACATTTATTCTATACTTTTCAGAGATTCTGTCATGCTTATCCTGTCCAGCTTCCTGTACATTACCAGCGCTACCAGTATCGCGAACGCAAACGTGAGAAGTACAGACCAGAGATAATCAGCCCATGTGACTCTGGCGACAAAGAAGATCATGTCAACTTTGATATTGCTCACTACGAAATCCAGAAGGATCTTGCCGAGCGGTATGCCCACCAGCGCGCTTATGCCTGTAAGGAAGAAGTTCTCACGGAAAACATACGCCGAAGTCTCCCCCGCATAGAAGCCAAGCACTTTGATGGTCGCTATCTCTCTTATGCGCTCCGTAATATTGATGTTGGTCAGATTATACAGCACGATGAACGCCAGAAGTGCGGCAGACAGTATCACCGCCAGCACGACAGCATCCAGGCTGACCATCATATCTCTCACACGATCCAGCATGTCCGCATTCACACTTATATTGCCAGCATGTTTATATCTGGCGCAGTATGCCGCATCTTCGCGTATCTTGTCGTCGCTCCCGCTGTCACTGATAAGCGCGGTCCTGATCTGTGCCTTTTTACCGAATCCTTCTTCATATGTGGCGCTGCTTACGTATATATAGTTATATACATAGTTCTCACAGATACCGCTGACTGTGAATTCAGCATGCTTTGACCCTTCTTTTACGGTTATGACGTCTCCCTTTTTCACGTTGTTGTGATCGCGGAACTGCCTGCAGACGACCGCCTCACCTTTGCCGGGGAACGCTATGTCTCCCTGACCGTCATGAAGATCAATGAAGCCCGGGAAGCCTTTACCGTCACTTGCGATGAGATTCGCGGTCACAGTCGTACTGCCGCATGTCACGTCGGCTCCGCTTGAATGAACGAACAGGATATTGCGAGCATGCTCTCCTGCGTAGCCAGTAAAGTCATCCTGTTTCTCCTTCGTCATATTAGTATCGAAGCTTACCGTGTAGTCATATTTCTCGATCTCCGAATACTGGAACTCAGCCACGTTCTTTACAGTCGTGCTGATGCCGAATCCTGCTATGAGCAGAGCGGTGCATCCGCTGATACCGATGACCATCATGAAGAATCTCTTCTTATATCTGAATATATTGCGCATCGAGACCTTGCGGAGAAATCCAAGACGGTTCCAGATGAATGGTATCCTCTCAAGCAGTATGCGCTTACCGTCTTTCGGGGCTTTCGGGCGTATCAGCTGAGCCGGGGCGACCGAGAAATCCTGTGCGCATGAGATCCATGTTGCGCCTGTCGAACATACCAGCGCTGTGACGAGCGATACTGCAAGAAGAGGCACGTTGATATTATATGCAACAGGCCTGTCTGCCATATTAAGCATCATTCCGTATGCGTGCCAGATGACTGACGGGAACACCTTGCATCCTATGAAGAATCCCGATATAGCTCCTGTAAGCGCAGCGCTTCCGGAATAGAACAGATATGTGGCAAGTACTGAGTGATTGCTGTATCCCAAAGCTTTCAGTACTCCTATCTGCGTCCTCTGCTCGTCGATCATGCGTGTCATCGTGGTCATGCAGACCAGCGCTGCTACCAGAAAGAAGAACAGCGGGAAAACTGTAGCTATGCTTTCCACGATACCGGCATTGCTTTCAAATGTAGAATATCCGATATTTATCTCCCGTCCGTAGACATATGATTTACCTTTTTTGATCTTCCTGATCTTCTTCTCTGCCTTTTCCAGCTTCCGTGCGCCATCCTTAAGCTTTTCGTCCGCTTCAGCGAACTTATCATCGGCTTCGGCCTTGCCCTCTTCATATTCCTTCCTGGCATCCGCCAGTTCTTCTCTTGCCTTTTTCAGTTCCTTTTCGTTCTTCTTTATCTCAGCTTTTCCCGCGACAGCCTTTCTCTTGCCAGCAGCGATCTGTTTCTTTCCTTTCGCGATCTTCTTCTCGCCGGCGCGTATCTTTGCGGCTCCCCTATCCAGCTTCTTCTGTCCTGCCCTGAGTTCTTTCTCAGCCGCCGCTATCTGTGCCGCCGCCTGCTTATACGCCTCTTCAGGCATATATTCTTTCTGAGCTTCAAGCTCTGCTTTCTGTTTCGCGACTTCTTCGCTGTTCTTGTCCAGCTCTTTCTGGCTTGCGTTAAGTTTCTTCCTGTTCTTCTTTATTTTCTTCTCGTTTTTACTTATGGCTTTACTGCTCTTCCTGAGAAGTCTCTCACTTTTTCTGATCTTCCTCTTTCCGGCCCTGATCTTTTTTTCGCCTGAAGCAAGCTTTTTTTCACCGTCCTGTATCTTCTCAAGAGCTGACGCCAGCTCGCTGTATGCTTTCTTTTTCTCTCTTTCTACTTTATTAACTTTGTCCTGATATTTTTTCTTCTGTTTATCCAGTTTCTCACGGGCTTCTGACACCACGTCTTCATAGCGCGCCGCAGCAGCAGCTTTCCCTGCTTTCTTTAGTTCCGGCTTCACTTCGTCGCAGGCTTCATCATATTCATCCGAATATGCTCCCGCACCGCTTTCAAGCTTCACATATATCTCGGTATACAGGTCACTATCAAAGCCGTCACCGGGTATCACTGCGAAGCCGCTCACAGATCCGTTTCCCAGCTCGCTGGATCCGCGCTCAAAATTCATATACAGAGGCGTCGTTACCGCGCCTACTATCTTATATTTCCTGTATCTGAACTTCTCCAGGTCATCTTCATCATTATTACCGGACAGGACAAGCTCTCCTGCACCTGCAAGATCTTCTGTCTCCAGAGCCGATGCAAGCTGATCGGCATCTACAACACATTCGTCAGGCTTTTCCGGAAGTCTTCCGTATTTCAGACAAAGCCTGTTTACGTCTTTTGTCATCGACATGAACTTGATCACTTCATCTGTTCCGGCTGAGCTCTCTACAAGGATATCCTGAGTTACAGATCCTTCTGCGGACTTTATCCCGCCTGTATCGCCTATGATCCGCACACTCTCATCATCAAAGCCCAGACTGGAAAACAGTTCGAAATCATACAGCGCATACTCTCTTACATAGTCGTCGGCTGTAGCAATCATGTCTTCTTTAGTTACTTTAAGGCCGGAGAAAAAACCTACGCCAAGAGCGACGATAAGCATTATCGCCAGATATCGTCCAAGTGATCCTTTTATCTCTCTCAGCGTAGTCTTTTTCAGCATCAGACTACCACTCTATCTCTTCCACAGGCTTTTTATCATGGTTGATCTCTTCTGAGTAAACATCCCCGTTTTTCAGCTTAATGATCCTGTCCGCCATCGCGGTTATCGCCGAATTATGCGTGATGATTATGACCGTCATACCCGTCTTACTGCTTGTATCCTGCAGCAGCTTAAGTATGGATTTGCCCGTATTGTAATCCAATGCTCCGGTAGGCTCGTCACAGAGAAGAAGCTTCGGGTTCTTGGCAAGCGCACGCGCTATGGCCACACGCTGCTGTTCTCCGCCGGACAGCTGTGCAGGAAAATTGCCCATACGGTCTCCAAGCCCCACTTCACGAAGCACTTCTGCAGGATCAAGAGGATCATCGCATATCTGGGTGGCCAGCTCTACATTCTCCAGCGCAGTAAGATTCTGCACAAGATTATAGAACTGGAAAACGAATCCTATGTCATGGCGGCGATAGGATGTTAGCTCCTTTTTACTGAAAGCTGATATCTCCTTTCCGTCCAGGAACACATGCCCGGACGTCAGCGTATCCATCCCGCCCAGAATGTTCAGGAGCGTCGTCTTTCCGGCTCCAGAGGCACCTACTATCACAGCGGTTTCGCCCTTTTCCACCTGGAACGCGGCGTCGCGGAGAGCCTCGATCTCCACCTCGCCTGCCTTATATACTTTTCTCACATTATCAAATTCTACGTAGCTCATATCTCATTCCCGCATACTGTACGATGACGTTTTCATTTATTCTATCACAACATTCATTAAAAATTACGTGTAAAAGCTGATGCCCGCATACTTCTGTTATGGTAAAATAACCTCATAGAAAAATATGGAGGTAAAAATGATAACAAAGGCTACTGAAATACGTGATATCATCGCTTCTCTTGCGGTCTTCTCCAGGATAAAGGAGGATCCTGCGATAGAGGCGCTTCAGTTCTTTTTTGATGCCGATGAGGGAGACACAGCCGGACAGCTGGACTGCCTTTCTGATTTTGCTTCAGAACTGTATATACAGAGCGGCGATCTGAAAGAATATATCAGGACACTCGTCATGGAAGATGAGAACGCATACATTACTGCAAAGGCGAAATCTCTTCCGGTCTCTCCTGCCATGGAGAGAACTGCGAAGCATGAGCTTGAGTCTCTTCAGATACTTGCAGGATTTACTCCGGAGGACGCATCAAGGATAATGGGTTATTCAGGCCGTGTGCCTGAATGGGAAGCTGCCAAAGGAAACTTCGATCTTGCCGCGGAATACAGCGAGATGATCAGGAACATTCCGAACAATGGCTATGGCATATTTGCGAAGTATCACGCGTTCAAGCTTTCAGACGGCGACCTGTGCCCTGTTATGCATGCTGATCCTCAGACCCTGGATACTCTGTACGGATATGAAGAGGAAAGAAAAAAAGTATTGGATAACACGCGTGCTCTTGCTGAGGGGAAGCATGCTGCCAACGTGCTCCTGTACGGCGACGCCGGGACCGGCAAATCGTCAACGATCAAAGCATGCGCTAACGCCTTCAGCAGCCAGGGAGTAAGGCTGATAGAATTCGACAAAGATCAGATATCCGAGATTCCTTCGATAATCGATAAAGTGTACGATACTCCGCTCAAATTCATCTTCTACATAGACGACCTCTCATTCACAAATGAAGACGATGATTTCTGCTATCTCAAAGGTATCCTTGAAGGAAACATAACAGGAAAGTCCGATAATATCGTGATCTATGCCACAAGCAACAGGAGGCATCTTGTAAGGGAGCTCGCTGAAGACAGAGAAGGCACAGACATTCATGTGAATGACACTCTTCAGCAGACGATGAGCCTGTCTGCGAGGTTCGGGATAACGATAACGTTCCAGAAGCCTCAGAAGGACCTCTACCTTGAGATCGTGAAACACCTGGCTGAAGATGAAGGGATAGATATTCCTGAAGAAGAGCTTTTCCGGCAGGCTGAAAGATTCGCGATAAGATCGAATGGAAGGAGTCCGAGGACAGCCAAACAATTCCTGCAGCTCCTGAAGATAGGTGGCGAACTGTAAGACTGATATAAACTAAAAAAACCGGGGCACTCAGCACTCATTGTGAACTTGTCAACTAAAAGTAGACAAGTAAAAAAAGCGTCAGAAGCCCTGTTCA
>CAYMBU010000063.1:0-9678 GCA_964388765.1 uncultured Eubacterium sp. | reverse complement strand
GGGATTCGAACCCCCATGGTTTCCCACACGGACCTGAACAGAGCGCGTCTGCCAATTCCGCCATAACCGCATATTAATGCGCACTTCATCGGCACGCAACTAATATTATACACGAATCATCATCGATTTCAAGAAATTTTTCTATTTACTGTATTTATCAGCAAGGATCCTCGCAACATACACTCCTGATGCAGAAGCCTGTGACAATGAATGTGTCACGCCCGAGCCGTCTCCGATCGCATACATATTCGGGACTATCGTCATCAGATCGTTGTCTACGCATACCTTGGAATTGTAGAACTTGACCTCTACTCCGTACAGAAGAGTATCCTCATTTGCCACTCCCGGCGCGATCTTGTCGAGTGCGTAGATCATTTCTATGATATCGTCCAGCTGTCTTTTTGGTATCACCAGACTCAGGTCTCCTGCGGTAGCGTTAAGAGTAGGACGCGTGAAGCATTTCTGCATTCTCCTTTCACTAGTTCTTCTCCCCTGCTCCAGATCGCCGAATCTCTGCATCAGTACGCCGCCTCCCAGCATATTTGAAAGACTGGCTATCGACGCGCCATATTCGTTGCTGTCTTTGAACGGCTCAGTGAATGTATTTGATACCAGAAGAGCGAAATTTGTATTCTCCGTAAGCATGTCTTTGCTCGCGTAGCTGTGTCCGTTCACCGTAACGATGCCGCCTGTATTCTCGGATACGACCTCACCGTGTGGATTCATGCAGAATGTACGGACAAGGTCGCCATACTTCTTGGTCTGGTATACGATCTTGCTTTCATAAACCTGATCTGTGATGCTTTCCAGCACTTCCGCAGGGAGCTCTACCCTTACGCCGATATCGACACGGTTTCTCTGCTGCTCGATACCGAATTTATCACAGATCTCGCTGATCCACTGTGACCCTGACCTTCCTGTAGCAAGAACCAGGTCTGAGCATGTATAGACGCCGTCGTCAGACATTATCTCCTCAGCGCCTTTATCTACGATCTTCCCGTTCGGTACAGTCTTCAATGTGAACGTTCCGTCTTTGTTCTGATCCACATCAGTCACTTCGGTCCTGAAAAGTATATCGACTCTGTCTTTTATATAGTTATATATATTACCGAGGATCTTCAGGTTTCTGTCAGTGCCGAGATGGCGGACCTTGGCCTCCAGCAGATGCAGGTCGTTCTGCAGGCATTTGGTCTTAAGATCCGAATCCGACGTTGAATACAGCTTCGCCTGAGCGCCGCCCATATCGCAGATGACGCTGTCGACATATTCCATAAGCTCCATCGCCTTATCCTGCCCGAGATACTTGTGCAGGTCGCCGCCGAATTCTGTCGTGATGTTGTACTTTCCATCCGAAAGTCCGCCGGCGCCGCCGTAGCCGTTCATAATATGGCATGGCCTGCACTTGATGCAGTGGTCAGTCTTGCCGCACGAGATCGGACAAAGTCTTTCTTCCAGCGCAGCGCCTTTATCGATAAAAAGCACGCTTGCCGTATTGTCCCTTTTCGTCAGCTCATATGCAAGAAAGACACCGCCTGCGCCGGAGCCGGCCACTATAATATCATAATGTTTCATCATAACCTCCATCGCCATGACGGGATATGTCCCTGCCCTGGCATTTTTGCGAAGGAGGGAAACGTCCCCACCTTCGCCAGCCATAAAAATGCACCCCGTATGCCCGGGGTGCTCAAGCTTTCACAGGCTTTTCTGCGAATACAGATCAGAAGCTGTTACTCTTCGTCCTCGTCCTCATCTTCCTCATTCATGATGGACTCGAACTCAGCGGCAACTTTGCCGAACAGCTCATCGTCGTCAATGTCCTCGAGCTCGAATGAACCGTCGTCATATTCCTGATATCCGTAGATGTAAACGTCGTCTGATCCATCATCCGGGATCAGTGCGATATAGTCCTTATCCTCATAATCGAAGATACCGAGTACTTCACAGTCTACTTTGGTGTCGTCCTCGAATTCCAGAGTTATGATCTCAGGCTCGTCATCATCATCTTCTTCAGTTACTTCAACTTCTTCTCTACCTTTATCTTCAGCCATTTTCTGTGTCCTCCGTCTTTTTCCGCTTTTCTGCCTGGGATCATACGGATCCCGACATTTTCAATATATCATCATTATATGCTTTTATCAAGTTTTTCATGCATTTTCACAACGTCTACCGGCTCTCTGGCAAAAAACTCATGCACTTTCTCCGCGGCATCCGTTGTCATGCTCGGCACTTTCATCAGGTCATCCACAGACGCATCCCTGATCCTGTCTATCGTCTTGAAGTAATAAAGGAGCTCGTTGCGGCGCTTTTCTCCTATGCCTTCGATATTGTCGAGCACCGAATGTGTGGAGTTGTTCCTGTGCAGTGTGTGATGGTAGTCTATCGCGAATCTGTGGACTTCCTCCTGCACCGTTCCCAGATAGCTGAACAGTATCTGTCTGTCCTTCAGATCCAGCTCGCGTCCGTCGTCAAATACCAGAGCCCTTGTCCTGTGCTTATCATCCTTTGCCATTCCGAATACCGGTACAGGTACTCTCATGGCGTCCAGTACTTTCTTCGCGGCATGCACCTGTCCGAGTCCGCCGTCCATCAGGATCGCGTCAGGGAACCGTATGTATCCCGGTTCTTTTTCTACAGCCCTCTTATATCTTCTGTACAGGACTTCCTGCAGGCTGGCGTAATCATCAGGACCTTCCACCGTCTTTATCTTATATCTGCGGTAGTCCTTTTTCACCTTTGCAAGACCCTCGAACACCACCATGGCTCCGACAGAATCGACTCCGTTGGTGTTTGATATATCATATGACTCTACTCTGACGGGCTTTCCATATGAAGTGATGCCTGCCGCCTCGAACACCTGCGACATCTCGTCGTATACGGCCTGTTCACGCTCTCTCCTGGTCTCTGCTCTTTCCTCGATGGATTTCTTCATCTCAAGGATATCGTGCCTTGTCAGGTCGAGCAAAGCCCTTTTCTGCCCTTTCTGAGGCACTGTTATCTTCACTTTATGCCTGTCTTTACCAAGGAACTGCTCCAGAAGCTCCCTGTCGGCAGGCTCCGTCTCCACGATGATCTCATGAGGAACGTCAGCCCACTGACTGTAGTACTGCTTTATGAACTCAGCTATGATGTCTTCGCCGCGGTCTGAGCTGTCTGCCTGGATAGGGAATGTCTCTCTGCCGGAAAGCTTTCCGTCCCTGACAGGGAACAGGACCACAAAACTGTCATCCTCATTCTTTACGAGCAGCACTATATCCAGGTCGCTGTCGTTGATCATGGTCACACGCTGCGTCGCCTCAAGAGCTTTAAGGGAAGCGATGTGATCGCGGTATACTGCGGCGTCTTCGAATCTCAGATCTTCCGAGGCTGCTTTCATCTTATCCGTAAGTCTTTTTACGAGCGGATGGCTCTTTCCCGAAAGAAACTCCAGTATCTCGTCGATGGACTGCCTGTATTCTTTCTTATCTACTTTGCCTGTACATATCCCCTGGCATTCTCTTATATGGTAATTCAGGCACGGCCTGAATCCTGCAGGAAAAGACGTAGCACCGCATCGCTTGAGAGAATAGATCTGTGCCAGAAGGTCTACAGTATCGTTGACAGCGCCAACATCACTGTACGGTCCGAAATACCTGTTGCCGTCCTTCTTTATCGTCCTGGTCTTCACGACTCTCGGAAAATCCTCCGATGTCGTCACAACGATATATGGATACGTCTTGTCGTCCCTGAGGAGCACGTTATACTTCGGCTGATACTTCTTTATGAGGTTGCATTCCAGTATCAGCGCCTCCATCTCCGTGGAGCAGTTGATGTATTCGAACTCGGAAATATTCTTCGCAAGAGCCCTTACCTTGGGGTTGGTGTTCTGATATGAGGACTGGAAATACTGCCTGACCCTGTTCTTCAGAGATATGGCTTTACCCACATAAATGACCTGGCCAAGTTTATCCTTATGTATATAAACTCCCGGAGTATCCGGGAGTTTTTTCAGGTTTTCCTGTATATCGAACATTGTTATACGTCCCAGCCGCGTTTTCTGCGGTCTTCCTCATCCTCCATCTCTTTACGGGCGATCTCCATGGCCTTACGCTTCCTTGCGATCCTTTTCCTTATCTTAACGATGATCCTTATTATCAGAAGTATCACAAGTACCGACAGGATCACAGCCGCCGCTATGCCGATTATAAGCGCAAGCCTGTTTGAAATCCCGAGATATGATGTCGGCCAGCCGACTTCCACATCTTTCTTCACGATGAGAGGCACTTCATTCACGAGCTCGCTCCCGACTTTGATCTTGTAGGTGCCGACTTCGTCTCCGCTCTTGAGAGGAGCCTTGACTTCATCATTGATCGCAATCTCTGTCGAAATGAGCGATCTGCTGCCTTCTGAAGGTATATACGCATATCCGTCACGCGCGGTGAAAACATCTACCTTTGTCTCAGCGCCGCGCCTCACGCGGACTGATCCAACATTCTCGCCGCCCTTCACGGCAAGTACGCCCTCTATCTTGTCATCGCTGTACTTGATGAGAGCCTTGGCATCAGCTGTTCTTCCTTCCTCTGTATCGCCGAGTATAACGATGTACAGATTCAGTCCGTTGACGTCGCAGCCGAGCACTGTCGTTGCTTCTCCGTCCCACACTCCGTTCTTTCCGGCGTAGACAGAATCATCGATGCTGAACACACCTGACTTGAGAGCCCTGACGCCGCTTTTGTTCGTTGGCTTCATCATGTACTTTTCAGTACCTGTGATCTCTCTTATCGTCTCGTTGTCCATCACGACTTTGGTTATCATCATCAGATCTTCAGCCGTGGTGTAGTTATTGCCGCTCTTCAGCCCTGCAGGACTGTCGAAATGTGTGCCGGTGCACCCTATGTTCTTCGCGACGCGGTTCATCTGTTTGACGAACTTGTCTTTACTGCCGGATACTGATTCAGCCAGCGCATACGCAGCATCGTTTCCGGACTGCACCAGCGCTCCGTAAAGAAGCTCTTCTATGGTTACCTTTTCTCCTGCCTTGAGACCTACACATGAGCCGCCCTGAGAAGCCGCAGCCTGAGACACCTCTACGGTCCTGTCAAGAGGTGAATTCATAACGGTAACAAGCGCCGTTATGAGCTTGGTCACGCTGTAAGGCTGGAGCTTCATGTCTTCATTCTTTGTAAAGACTACTTCCCCTGTATTCTCACAATAGACCACAGCTGCCTTTGCCGTAAGTGTCGGCTCGATAGCTGCATATGAAGAGCATGGCAGTATCATCTGGAATACCAGAATGACAGCTGCCATCCAGCAGATCATTTTACTGAAACCTGATCTCATGTCCTTCAACCCAAGTTCTCCTGTTATCTGTTCTCCTGCTCGAATTTCTTCATGAATGCGATCAGCTTATCTACTCCCTCTTCAGGCATTGCGTTATATATGCTCGCACGCATGCCGCCGATGCTTCTGTGGCCGTTCAGGTTGATCATGCCCTCTTCCTTTGCCTCAGCTACAAACTTCTTATCGAGAGCTTCATCTCCTGTAACGAATACGCAGTTCATGATAGATCTGTCCTCAGGCTCTACCGGAGCTGTATAGAGATCAGATGAATCGATATAGCTGTAAAGCTTCTCAGCTTTCCTTACATCCTTCTCATGCATCGCTTCGATGCCGCCTTCTGCCTTCAGATATTTGAACACTTCGCCCGCGACATAGATAGTGAAGCAAGGCGGCGTATTGTACATCGAGTCATTGTCTGCGTGTGTCTTGTAATCAAGATATACAGGGCAGTCTTCCGGCGCAAATCCAAGCAGATCGTCTCTGATTATGACTACTGAGCATCCTGCCGGAGCAACGTTTTTCTGTACTCCGAAATAGATGACTCCGAACTTGCTGACATCGACTTTCTCACTCAGTATGCAGGATGACATATCTGCTACCAGAGGGATGTCTCCTGTATCAGGGATATACGGATAGTGGCTTCCGTAGATCGTATTATTGAAACAGATGTGTACATAATCAGCATCGCTTCTGAAATCGTCACGCGTAAGCTTCGGAATATATGTGAAAGTATCTTCTTCAGAAGAAGCCGCTATTCTGATATCTCCGAACTTCTTTGCCTCTTTGGCTGCCTTCTTGGCCCAGCTTCCCGTAACTACATAATCTGCCTTGTGGGACTTTCTCATAAGGTTGAGCGGGATCATCGAGAACTGAGTCGTTGCTCCGCCCTGGACAAACAGCACTTTATAGTTGTCCGGTATCTCAAGAAGGTCACGGAGATCAGCCTCGGCCGCTTCAATAATGGCCATATACTCTTTGGATCTGTGGCTCATCTCCATTACTGACTCACCGGTACCCTTGTAGTTCAGGAGATCATCTCTCACCTGCTCGAGCACCTTTTCAGGCAGCATCGAAGGTCCGGCCGAAAAATTGTAAACTCTGTCGTAATTCATAGATTTTCCTCTTTCTCTACGTTACATACTTTTGCTTTTGCTTATATTTTAACAGAATGATTATACCACCGGGAGGGTGTCAAGTAAACTGCCGCGCATCATCCTGCCAGGAATTCAACCAGCTCATCCATGATCCTGTCTTTCAGCTCCGAATGTTTCCAGCCCATTTCATATCCGTGGCCGTCGTCTGTCGTTACCTTTACTATCCTGTTATTCCTATATGCCTCTGCGCACCGTACCGAAGTATCCGGGTACACAACGTTATCGCGTGTGTTATAGAACAGCAGCACAGGCTTGTCTCCGAATTTCCATCCGAAGTCACAGGGGTCGTAGCTTTCCACGTCTTCGAACCATTCAGGCACGATCTTCATGCCGAGCTTGACCGCATATCCGTCTTCTCCCGACGCCTGTTTTTTCATCTCGTCATATTTCTCTTTACCGCCGAGGTATCTCCGGAAAGCGATCTTGTCTCCCGCCGGTGCAACGAGCGCCAGCTTCCTGTAGTCATATCCTCCTGAAGACTCGTTTGCCATCTGCATCATAAGCCTTCCGCCGTAGCTCCTCCCGTATAGCGATACGTTGTCTGGATCTCCGCCGTATTCAGAAGTCACTTTATCCAGCACCTTTACGGCATCGGCGTTCATCTGCGACAGAGTATAGATATCCGTCCTCTCAGCTGACTTGTCCGGCTCCACATACGGATCAAAGTCTATCCTTACCGCCATGACGCCTTCGGCTGCAAGCCGTTTACCGAGCTCTACCGCTCCTCCGCTGTGAAGGCTTCCCGCAAAACCGTGCGCCATCAATACGACAGGATACGGTTCCTCACCCGCAGGTACCGACAACTCGACCAGATCATATGAGCCTCTGTCATTCTCAATGAAAAAAGAGACCTCTTTCTGACCGCCGTCTTTTTTCAGGCTGCAGGAAACGAGTATTGCCATAATCATGACAAGCGTGCCGAAAAGTATCAGCACGCCTGTTTTTCTGTTTTCTGTTCTGTTATTCATTTTGATGTCTCTGTCATCATATAGTCAGAAGATCTATCAGTCCTCGCCTTCATACCCGGGGCCTTTCAGCCATCTGGTGATGTGCGGGAGCACATTCGTTCCGTTGATCAGGAAGTTATACAGATCGATCCAGAACGGCGTGACGAGCGATACTCCTGTTATGATCGCGCTTGCATAGCATAAGATATATGTCATGTATATATTTGACGGTGCGAGTCCATAGCACCCTGAGAGGACACCTGAGCTGAACAGCGCGGTGAACCCTGCGATAGATGCGATCACAGAAACCGCGTATGCGGCTTTGTTCGGCCATTTCCGGAATATCAGGCTCAGGATGCCGAACCATGCGACCACGAGACTCCCGATGAATCCCATGTACAGGCCGTAGAATTTTATCACATAGCGGAGAGTCAGATGGAACATGTAAACAGGCATCGTATTGGCGCCGACATATGCGAGGAAACCTTTCTTCGACGGGAGCACATTCACCATGAATATGATCCACAGGCATGAGATCACCATAATGACCGCACGCATGAGAATGTCCTGCCACCATGTGATCCTGAAGCTGTGATATGACTCTCTAAGCAGATACCAGCCTACGTTAGGCCCATAGTAACAGCACAGGACCGAGAATCCCACAAGAAAGATCCCGAGCAGCGCCAGCCATACCTTATGGTCTTTCAGTTTCCTGAACCAGGCCAGACGCTCAGCTGAGCAGTAGTAGCCGATCAGGAACGACGCGAAATATGACATCGTACGGCCTAAAGCAAGGTAGTCGCCCCACTCTTCCACCTGTCCCGCGAGAAGTCCGAGAACTATCCCAACAGGAAGCAGCCAGCGGAATTTCACCATGTCTTTCAGGAAGAACCTGTAGAAGAACAGCGCAAAAAGGAACCACAGCGCAAACGGAGGCGACAGGAACGACAGATGTGAATTGCCGAAAAACGGTATCCTTATCAGGAAATAAATAAACGTAAATACCAGATAAGGCCACATGAACGTCGAGAAAGCTGTCTCCCGTGCTCTGTCAGGCTTCTTTGAAAAATATCCTGACAGGAACATGAACGCCTGCATAACGAATACGTTGATCGTGCTATAGACGACACCAAACAGCGTTTCATTAGGGAACCCTCCTCCCATGTACAGCGATGAATACAGATTACCTGTCATTTTCGTAAAGTGTGAAACAGGTATCGACAGCATCAGGAGTCCCCTGAAAATGTCGAACATATAGTCTCTCTCTTTAGTTCCAGCCATGTCTTTCTCCAATCAGACTCTATACGAATCACTTTTTATGTATTATATCAAATCAGTGCTGTGATATCAAATGATTCACGCTTTAACGGCGAGGCATCTGATGATATAATGTGATACACAGAGACGATCAGTTCTGTCTGATCAGAAAAGAGAGATGAGGACATGTATACTGTTTATATTTCTGGTATCGGCGACCCGGACATCGCCGCAGCATTCGGTGAAAAGTATGAGATCACTGATGATCCGGATCAGTCAAATATCATCCTGTCATATGATGGAAAGATCACTGATGAGTTGTTTGCCAGCAGACTGGTATTCGCCGTGGTCGACATGTCTGACGGAGGATTTGATGAAGATGATGTTACATGCTGCTCAGAACACGGAGCAGTGCTTTTCAGGTCGGTAGATGGCATAGGCGGCGCCGCAGGCCCGGTGTGTGACTTTATTGAAAACGGTAATATAACTTCATCCGTAAACTTCCCCGAAGTGACGCTTGGGCCTTTTGGAGACGACGTAAGCAGGCTCGTTGTACTGACCAGAGATATAGACGCTCCTATCCTGCTCGGCGCCATGATGGAGAGCAGCATGGATCTGAGAGCCATAGCCGGAGGGCTGAAAGAAGAGTTCGGGGCCGCTCTCATCGCAGGGCGCGAGCCGGTCACGAGAGTACCTCATGTCGACGGCGTGATCAAGGTAAGGGTACTTCAGGATATATAGGCGCATAAGCCTTTACGTATATCATAAAAAGAAGCTGCATGAAGGTCTCCCTTTATGCAGCTTGTTCTTTCATTATTATCCGCTGCGCTCTACGCGAACAGTCTCTGTATGGTCACTATCGGCTTGTGGTTGTACCCTATCGTCTTGACTGTGATGCCATTTGCCACGTTCATGGCGTGAACGATCTGATTATTGCCGATATATATACCGATATGGCCGTGGTAGCAGATAAGGTCACCGGGACGCGCATTTTACAGAGACCC
>CAYMBU010000062.1:0-9779 GCA_964388765.1 uncultured Eubacterium sp. | reverse complement strand
ATGCCTGACTCGTTGTCTATTATGGCATATACAAACGGATGGTCTAGTTTTACGGTCTTTCTTTTATCATCTGGAATAAGAGATGACTTCTCAAATACAACAGCTGTCACTGCAGCGGCTTTTGTTCCGTTCTTATCAAGCTCTATGTGTGTCTTGTGAATGACGTCGCTGATATTGACAGGCTGATCCGGAGGAGTCATGCCTGTGAAATCGGCCAGACCGCCGATGAAGGCACTATTGATACCGAGACTCCTGAGCGCATCTACAAGCGACGTACCATAGTCGTATTTGAATTGGGGCATCCTGGTGGATACTTCATATTCTTTTGAGCTGTTTTTGAATCCGTTTATGAAATCATCTCCGCTCAGGCTCTGGACGAACTCATCTACAGTCATTCCTTCAGGAGTTTCAAGTCCGACAAAAGCTATCTCTCCTCCCTCGTACGGTTTGATGAATCCTTTGGCTCCGCCAATCTCAACGTAGGTGTTCTCAGTACCTGTGAGCATGGTTACTTTCTTCTGGACAGACCCGTCTTCATTGTAGAAAGGCTGATTCGTCTGGACCTGTCCATCATAGTATTGCTCAGCCCATTTACCTTCGAATGCGATCGCGTTAAGCAGAACCGTAACGCTGTCTTCTGAAAGATTGTCAATGATACTTGGGATCATGCCGCGGGTATTGTTGTATACCCAGTTGTTGATGTCGCTTACTGTATCTGGAGAGAAAGGCGCGGCAAATACCTGAGAATTGAAATAGTTCACATTCTTCTGAAGGAATTCCTCCAGAATGTCGATCTCGTTTTTTCTGTACCATATTGAATTGGCAACATGATATTTGATCTTTTTAGATGAAGTAAGCCTGTTGTTGAATGTATACAGGTAATTGCTGAAGTCATCTACAGGGATATTGCCGAACGCTTTCTCCATTTCTTCAAGCGTACTGTTCTTAGCACCGTTCTCTGCCATCGCCATAGCAGTAAAAATGGAGTCCGGAGATATCAGGACATTCTTGTCTCTGTCAACGCTGCATAGATACTTCAGAAGTTTCAAAGAAGTGTCGGCCATGGCCTTTTTAAACGTGTCGTCTGTTTCTTTTCCGGTTACAGTTTCAGCCTTATATTCAGCTGTACGGTCTTCAGCTGTTCCGCTGAGCGGCCTCTCCTTGAACTCATCTTCTTTCTTCGGAGCTGCCTTTACTATGACTTTACATTTCAGGGTCTTCTTTCCGAATTTGACCTTTACATAGCATGTGCCGGCCTTTTTCCCGGCTTTGATGACTGCTTTATGCCTTTTCGATCCTTTGGCCCTGACTGTGACGAGCTTTTTACCCGATATATACCACTTGGCCTTTTTCGATGTGCCGGAGAGCTTCAAAATCCTGCTTTTTCCGGCCGTCAAAGTGATCTTTTTCGCCGATAGCCTCATGCTGCTTTTCGCAAAAGCCTGCGGCACGGTCATGAAAGCCGCGGCCGAGATGACCGCGATCAATAATGCGGCAATACGTAACAGATTTCCGGTCCTTGTCTTCATGATGATCGCCTCCTGTATAAAAGTATATTGTCTTTCAATTTATCTGTCAAAGATACAGTATGCGAAACGGGACAAAGTGTTGCATTTTTTTACAAAAAAGCGGCGGACTTGTAAAAAACCGGCGATTATGAGAGAATATATATAAGTTATATCTATATTTAGAGGTGATGTCATGGAAATAGAACTAAAATATCTGCTTAAAGACAGAGACCAGGCGGACGAGATATTCGCGGACGAGCTGGTGAAGGACTATGAAGACAAGGGCAGCTTCGAGACTATAGACATGCAGGCCATATACTATGACACAGCGGACAGAAAACTCACCGAAGAGGGAATAGCTATAAGGGTCCGTAAAGAAGGCGAAGACTATGTCGCTACGATGAAGGACAAGGGCAACTCCATTGAAGGCATGCATAAGAGAAAAGAGATCAACGTCAGGCTAAGCGATGATGAAATGATAAAGCACCCTGACGTGACTATATTCAAAGAGAGCGACGAGTACGACCAGCTGGTTGGCATTGCCGGCAAGGGCAAGCTCGTGCCGGTGCTGGAAATGGTCTTTGAGAGAAGACAGGTGAGAGTAGATACGGGGAAAGCGATAAGTGTACTGTCGTGCGACGACGGCAGCATAAGAGCAGGAGGTAAGACAGTACCGATAATGGAGATGGAGATCGAGCTTTATTCGGGAGATCTTGAAGAACTTAAAGAATACGGGCAGAAAATCGCGGATAAATACGGTCTTGTGCCTGAAGACAGGAGTAAATTTGCCAGAGGATACGATCTTTTAAGGTGATCAAAGGCCTTTTTTGCAGATAATCCGTGAAAAGTGACACATTTATGCTGAAAAACACAGTAAGATGTGTCATTTTTGTTTACTTTACATGTATAAGCGGGTATAATATATCTATCTGCGCCCGTAGATAGTTTTAGTGTACTCTTACGGGCAGGACAGATCTATTCAGGAGGAAGAAGAAAGATGAAAACAACACTGATTTCTAAGGAAAATAACGAAGCTAAACTTAAGATGGAATTCACGGCTGAGGAATTCGACGCCGCGACAGATAAAGTGTACAGAAAGAACCGCAAGGATTTCCAGATCCCGGGTTTCAGAAAAGGTAAAGCCCCGAGAAGCATCATCGAGAAGCACTACGGCGAAGGGCTGTTCTTCGAGGACGCCATCAACGAGCTTTTCGGAGTCAATTACGCACAGGCACTCAAGGACAATGACCTGGACGTTATCGACAATCCTAAAGTAGACTTTGGCGAGCTGGCACAGCACAAGCCTCTCGTTATGGATATCACAGTTGCTCTTTCTCCTGTAGTAGAGGTAAAGAACTATAAGGGACTCAAGATCGATCAGGTGAAGGAAGAAGTCACCGACGAAGAAGTAGATAAGGAGATCGAGTCACTCAGAACGAGAAACGCAAGAAGCGTGGTAGTCGAGAGAGAAGCAGAAGACGGCGACACAGTAAACTTTGATTACGCAGGATTCATCGGCGAAGAGCAGTTTGAAGGCGGCACTGCTGAGAAGCAGGACCTGAAGATCGGCTCAGGAATGTTCATCCCTGGATTTGAAGACCAGATCAAAGGCCACAAGGCTGAGGATGAATTCGACGTGAACGTTACGTTCCCGGATGATTACGGCGCAGAGAAGCTTGCTGGAAAAGACGCTGTGTTCCACTGCAAGCTGCATGAAGTAAGAGAAGAGCAGCTCCCTGAGGTCAACGATGATTTCGCAGGCGACGTAAGCGAGTATGATACACTTGACGAGCTCAAGGCTCATACAAAAGAGGATCTGCAGAAGACTAAGGATGACCAGCACAAGACTGATGCCCAGAACGATCTGGTAGACAAGCTGTATAAGGAAAATGAGTTCGACATTCCTGAGGTAATGGTCGAGGAGGAGATCACAGCAAGTGTGAACGAGCTTGACCAGCAGCTGAAGTATCAGGGAATGAGCATCGATATGTATCTCAAGTACCTCGGAAAAGATATGAACGCTCTCCGTTCAGAGATGAAGGAAGACGCCCATGAAAAGGTAGCCAAGAGAATCATACTCAAGTCCATCGCAGAGGCAGAGAATGTCGAAGTGTCAGACGACGAGCTCGAGGCTGAGCTCCAGCGTCTTGCCGACCAGTACAAGCTTGACATCGAAAAGGTGAAGGAGAATATCGGCGAGAGCAATATGGGAATGGTAAAGAGCGACATCAGGCTTAAGAAGGCCATGGAGCTCGTTTACGACAATGCAAAAGTAAAGTTTGTCGCTCCTAAGGAAGAGAAGAAAGAAGAGCCTGCAGAGAAGAAAACACCTGCAAAAAAGAAGGCATCTGCAAAGAAGGAAGCTCCGGCTAAGGAAGAGCCTGCAAAGGAAGAAGCTCCGGCTGAAGAGGCTCCGGAAGAAGAACCTGCTGAAGAGGCTTCTCCGAAGAGAAGAGGCGGCAAAGGCGCAGGCACAAGATAACAGCCTGTGAACGATCATCCTGAAGTAACAGAAATCTGTAAGGAGAGTTATTTATGCTGAGTGTTCCATATGTAATCGAACAGACAGGGGCCGGAGAAAGGTCATATGACATCTATTCGCGGCTTCTGAAAGACAGGGTCATCATGCTGTCGGACGAGATAGACGACAATGTCGCAAGCATCGTTACAGCAGAGCTCCTGTTTCTGGAGGCCGACGATCCTGACAAGGATATCAACCTGTATATAAACAGCCCCGGCGGATCAGTATCCGCAGGCCTGGCGATATATGACACGATCAATTACATCAAGCCTGACGTGTCTACGATATGCATAGGCCTTGGCGCAAGCATGGGTGCATTCCTGCTCTCATCCGGAGCAAAGGGGAAGAGATATGCGCTCCCTAACGCAGAGATAATGATCCATCAGCCGCTCGGAGGATTCCAGGGACAGGCTTCAGACATACAGATACATGCCGATAACATCCTGAAGACAAAGGAAAAGCTTAACAGGATACTTGCTGTCAATACAGGGCAGGACCTCGAGACTATCGTAAAAGATACAGACAGGGACAACTTCATGACTGCCGACGAGGCCAGGGAGTATGGTCTTATCGATAAGGTCATAAGGTCCAGAGAGGAAGAAAATTAATGTCAGAAACATTTGGAGAAGGTACAGGCGAGTTCAGATGCTCATTCTGCTGGAAGCCGCAGAGCCAGGTGAGACGTCTCATTGCCGGGCCGGATGTGTATAGATGCGATGAGTGCGTCAGGATGTGCAGCGATCTCATCAAAGACGAGCTCCTGCAGGATAATCCGGATGCCTTTGATGATAAGGAATTCGATACAGACGAGCTGCCGAAGCCTAAGCAGATATATGACACATTATGTGAATATGTCATCGGGCAGGACGAGGCAAAAAAAGCTCTTTCTGTAGCGGTATACAATCATTACAAGAGAATAAACAACCTCGAAGCGGACAAGAACGACGTGGAGCTCCAGAAGAGCAACATCGTCATGATAGGGCCGACAGGATCCGGAAAGACTCTGCTTGCTCAGACGCTCGCGAAGATACTTGACGTTCCTTTTGCGATCGCTGACGCAACGGCGCTCACAGAAGCGGGATATGTCGGAGAAGACGTGGAGAATATTCTTCTCAGACTGCTTCAGGCAGCGGACTACGACGTAGAGAAAGCGCAGAAGGGTATCATCTATGTGGATGAGATCGATAAGATCTCAAGGAAGAGCGAGAACCCGTCGATAACTAGAGACGTCAGCGGAGAAGGCGTACAGCAGGCTCTGCTGAAGATACTGGAAGGGACCGTGGCAAACGTTCCGCCTCAGGGAGGACGTAAGCACCCGCGTCAGGAATTCATACAGATCGATACGACAAATATCCTGTTCATATGCGGAGGCGCTTTCGACGGACTCGGTACTATCATCAAGAGAAGGATAGGCGAGAAGGTCATCGGATTCAATTCAAGTGTGAGCCATAAGAATTTTGACGAGGACAATGTGCTCCAGAGAGTTGAGTCAGAGGACCTGATGAAATACGGCATCATCCCAGAGCTGATCGGGAGACTGCCTGTCATAGTTTCGCTGGAGGCTCTTACTGAGGACGCTCTCGTCAGCATAATGACAGAGCCGAAGAACGCGCTTGTAAAGCAGTACAGGAAACTGTTTGAGCTAGACGGAGTCGATCTTGAGATCGATGAAGGGGCGATACGAGAGATCGCCAGGAAAGCGATAGCGAGGAAGACGGGCGCCAGAGGTCTCAGAACGATATTTGAGAAGACGATGACCAACATAATGTTCGACATACCGTCCAGGGAGGATATCGTGAAATGTGTCATTACCGCAGATACGGTGGCTAATGAGACAGAGCCGAAACTCGTCATAGATGAGAAGAAAAACAGGCTGAAAGATGCCGAAGAAGAAGATAGCAGCAGCGAGGCGGACGCCTCATAACAAGAGGCGGGCCATTCAGGGTCCGCCTTTACTTAATACGCTGTTCATTATCGGTAAAGAATATCAGGAGAAAAGATGGAGAAACAGGAAAGATTCATCACCAACAGGGAAGACATCCCTCAGATGGAAGCTGAGAGCATGGAGGATAAACAGCTCGGTATCAAAGAGATACTGCCGTGCATCCCTCTGCGCGGATTATCAGTATTTCCTAATACGGTGGTGCATTTCGATATAGGAAGAGAGATGTCGGTACGTGCTCTTGAGCATGCCATGGCGACCGACAAGCTCATATTCGTGTCGTCGCAGAAAGACGAAAAAGTCATGATCCCTACTGTTGATGATCTGTACCAGATAGGTACTGTCATCAGAGTCAAGCAGATGCTCAGGCTCCAGGGAGATGTTGTCAGAGTACTCGTTGAGGGCATCACCAGAGCAGTGGTGGATGAATGCATCTCTGAGGAGAGTTTTCTTTCTGTGGCCATATCACGTATTGAAGAGCACGTCATACAGGATGAGCTGTCGATCGAGGACAAGGCGCAGATCAGAGTGCTTCAGGAGGCATTCACCGAGTATGCCGCGCTCACACAGCAGATAACCGATGAGGTAGTGGACAAGACTCTCCGTTCTGAAAGGCCGGAAGTGATGGTCGACAGGATCGCGAACGAGCTGATGGTCCCGGTGCCTAAAAAGCAGAAAGTGCTGGAGTCACTGCTCTTTACTGAAAGAGTGAAGATACTGAACGGTATCATTGCGGAGGAGAATGAGATAGCTGTAGTTGAGAAGAACCTTTCTGATAAGGTGAAAGACAGCATGAACAAGTCACAGCGTGACTTCTATCTCCGCGAAAAGGTGAGGGCTATCCAGAGCGAGCTTGGCTATGATGACGATCCTACGGAAGAAACGCAGGAGATGCTTGAGAAGCTGGATAAGCTGAAGCTTGAAAAGAAAACGGACGAGAAAGTCAGAAAAGAGATAAACAAGTTCTCCAAGATGCAGCCGTCGTCAGCTGAGAGCGGAGTCATCAGGAATTATGTGGAGACGATACTCGACCTTCCGTGGCATAAGTCCTCCAAAGTGAACAATGACCTTGTCAAGGCTGAGAAGATACTTAACGAGGATCATTATGGCCTGAAGGACGTCAAGGAAAGAGTGCTGGAGTATCTTGCCGTCACTCATCTGTCAAAAGCCATCAGAGGGCCTATCCTCTGTCTTGTAGGGCCTCCGGGAGTCGGAAAGACATCCATAGCCAAGTCTATCGCAAGAGCTACCGGACGTGAGTTCGTGCGCATGTCTCTCGGCGGCATCATGGATGAAGCGGAGATAAGAGGACACAGGCGTACATACATAGGAGCTATACCGGGACGTGTCATCAGCGGAATAAGGACTGCGGGCAAGAACAATCCTCTGTTCCTCTTTGATGAGATCGACAAGCTGGGACACGACTTCAGAGGAGACCCGGCATCAGCTTTGCTCGAGGTGCTTGACCCAGAGCAGAACGCCACGTTCACAGACAGCTTCCTCGAGGTGCCGTTCGACCTGTCGAAAGTGATGTTCCTGACTACCGCGAACAGTGCGGAGACGATACCGGAACCTCTTCTCGACAGGATGGAGCTTATCGAGGTGGAAGGATATATCGAGCAGGATAAGATCAAGATCGCAGAGCAGTACCTTATCCCGAAGCAGATCAAAGAAAACGGCCTGAAGGAGAAGAACATCAGGTTCACAGAAAAAGCGCTCCACGATCTTATCAATTACTACACCAGAGAGTCAGGCGTGAGAAATCTTGAGCGTGAAATAGGAAGCATCTGCCGCAAAGTCGCCAAGCAGGTGGTCATCAACGGTACAGACAAATGCTATACGATAACGCCTAAGAGCCTTATAAAATATCTTGGAAAGCACAGATTCCACTATGATACAGTCGAGGGAGATAACAAGGTCGGAGTGACCACGGGACTTGCCTGGACAGCGGTCGGAGGCGTTACTCTTCAGATAGAGACAGCAGTGCTTCCGGGATCCGGAAAGATAGAGCTGACAGGAAAGCTCGGCGACGTCATGCAGGAGTCAGCAAGAACAGGCATCAGCTATATAAGATCAGTCGCTGATAAATATGGCATCGATCCTGACTTCTATAAGGAGAAGGATCTTCATATCCATATACCTGAAGGCGCAGTGCCTAAGGATGGGCCATCTGCAGGAGTAACGATGTGCACAGCAGTGATCTCAGCGCTGTCGGGACGTGCCGTAAGGCGTGAAGTAGCCATGACGGGCGAGATAACGCTGAGAGGCGACGTGCTTCCTGTAGGCGGTATAAGAGAAAAAGTGCTCGCTGCGCACAGGGCAGGGATAAAGAAGATACTGCTCCCGCGTGACAACGAGAAAGATATAGAGGAACTGCCGGCATCCGTAAGACGCGATCTGGATTTTGTTCTTCTGGATAACGTCGATCAGGCGCTTGAAGAGGCACTGGTATGATAATCAAGAAAGCAGACATATGCGCGCTTGCGGTGAAACCTTCTCAGTACCCGTCAGACGATAAGACAGAGATCGCTTTTGCTGGACGTTCGAACGTAGGAAAATCATCGCTTCTGAACTATCTGACCGGAAGGAAGAGCCTTGCCCGTGTGAGCGGCTCGCCGGGAAAGACAAGGACGATCAATTTCTTCGATGTGACAGGGAAGACAGAAGAAGGTGACGTGGACTTCCGTATCGTAGATCTTCCGGGGTACGGATATGCTAAAGTGTCCAGGTCAGTCACCGACGACTGGGGAAAGATGATGGAGACATTTCTCACATCGAGAGAAGGCCTGAAAGTGGTCGTGCAGCTCGTGGACTGCAGGCATGAGCCTACCGCGCAGGATATACAGATGTATGAGTATCTCAGGCATTACGGCATGTCGGGAGTCGTGGTCGCGACCAAGTCAGACAAGCTGAAACGTTCCCAGCTCGGAAAAAGCCTTGCAGTGATACGTAAAACACTTGACCTTACGGATGAAGATATTATAATACCTGTATCAGCACTAAAGCGTGAAGGCGCGGATAAGGTGCTGGAAGTCATGGAGAATATTGTGCTTGGAAACAGAGGTGCGGAAAATGGCGGTAAATAAAGATGATATCAAAGTAGAAGGAATGACCGTAGGAAAAGTTCTTTTTACAGAAGAGCAGATCATACAGAGAGCAACGGAGCTGGGCAGACAGATAACAGAAGACTATGCATGGAAGCAGCTGATCGTTCTCGGAATGATCAAGGGCGCCGTACTGTGGATGTCCGAGCTGGTCAAGCATATCGATCTTGACGTAAAGTTCGACTTTATCGCAGCGAGCAGCTACGGTTCAAGTACGACGAGCTCAGGCGTTGTAAAGGTCAAGAAAGACGTGGAGATGGACCTGTATAAGAAGGACGTCCTCATTGTGGAGGATATCGTAGACACAGGTACTACGCTCGCGTTCATGCAGAAGTATCTGGCTGAAAGAGGACCGTCGAGCGTCAAGATCTGCAGCATGCTGGATAAGCCGAGCAGACGTACCGAACACGGCGCCAAAGTCGACTATATCGGATTCCAGGTCGATGATCTCTTCGTTATCGGCTACGGCCTTGACTACGATGAGAAGTTCAGGAATCTTCCATATGTCAGCTATCTGGAACCGGAGGACGTGGACAAGCTGTAATGCGAAGGTGGGGACGTTTCCCTGTGTCGCAAAAATGCGAAGCGGGGGACAGTTCAGCGCTGATCATATATCATAACAACATAAATAAAAAACCGCGGTCAGTCATTGATATGCTACCTCCTAGGTAGACAGTTGAAAAAATACAACTATCTATCCTAGG
>CAYMBU010000061.1:7200-9812 GCA_964388765.1 uncultured Eubacterium sp. | reverse complement strand
TCCTAGGATAGATAGTTGTATTTTTTCAACTGTCTACCTAGGAGGTAGCATATCATAACGGCCATGGTTTTTGATCGTTCTTTTATACGTTGTAGAACATCTGGCAGTGGATAAGCCTGCCCGCGCCTTTGATGTTCATCTTGAGTTTCTCGCCCTCGCGGTAGCGCAGGATGAGCTGGTCGCCTTCAGTCAGACGGATAATCTTGATGTCTGTCGGCGCGTCTTCCTCTTTTGTGACGAGCTCCACCTGTTTCTCCTCGATGTGCACGCTGGAGAATCCGTCAGCGCAGTACAGCGCCTGGGTGATATGATCAAAACCCTTCTTGTGACGCAGTCTTACCGGCACGCGCTTTCCTTCCAGGATGGCGTTGATCGGAAGGAAAGAAGCCTCTCCGTTTTCGCCTACAGGAACTGATTTATCGGCATTCTCTCCGGCACCGGCCAGGATCTGGTCGATCACGTCGACATAATATTCTGCATCTTCTCTGATGATCAGGTTGTAGTCGCGCTTGAGGCCATATGCCGTAGTCTTTTCTGCTCCGGAGAATTCTACCTGCTCCATCTCGCCGAGCTCAGTCTGTCTGATCTCAGCCGCTTCTCCCTCTGCGCCTTCTGCAGGCTTGTGCTCGAGCTTCACCTCGCCCTCAAGCGGAATCAGCACACGATTGTATCCCGTATAATCGGTGAACTTCGCCTTGTCCTTCTTGCATGTCGCCGTAGAAAGACGCCAGATGAAATCCTTCTTTTTCACATCGGCGTTCTTCGGGAATATCCCGAGCTGGGTCGTCTTCCCTCCGGACCACTTGTCCTGATGCTGATGTTTCTTCAAAATCACTTCATATTCCATGTCTCTATCTCCTTACCAGATGCCGGCGCATCCGTCAGAATCACGTTCCGTCGTACT
Source organism: uncultured Eubacterium sp. (assembly GCA_964388765.1). GTDB lineage: Bacteria > Bacillota > Clostridia > Peptostreptococcales > Anaerovoracaceae > Aminicella. The sequence continues at coordinate 8,908 of CAYMBU010000061.1, read as the reverse complement.
CTTATTCTAAAACAAAGTCACATCTATGTAAAGCAGGAAGGCTGACGCGGCGATGCGTTAGCCTTCCTGCTTATGCTTAAGTCTGTTTTTTGACCAGCTTGTGATTTTGTTTCCGAGGATTATGCCTGAGCGTTCTCTTCCTGCTCGTCCTCATTATCGTCCTTTACCTTCTTCTTTGTGAAGATCGCTGCAACGACGTCCACGAGGAGGATCACTACCATCATGAGTGTCCACTGGTCTACCAGTACCATGTCATTACTCATATCCTCTGTGAGAATGAATGCGATCACTGCGACTACTGCAGGGATTATGTCGAGTACTCTCAGGAGTCCCTTCTTCTTGACATCCTTCTCTTCAGTATCTGTAGTACCGTCTTCGTTCTCCTTGTCTTCTTCCTTCTTGCTCTTTCCGAGATAGAAGAGCAGTACGAGCAGGCTCAGGAGTACGCTTCCGATAGTGCAGAGCAGGTTGATGAGCGCCCATACAGGTCTTGCCGGCTCAGCTGGAGCCTGCGGTGTCTCTGGCTCTTCGATCTCCTCGCCCGGAGTCGTCGGTGTCTCAGGCTCATCAATCACCTGCGGTGTAGCAGGCGCCGGTGCTGGTGCTGGCGCTCCAGGTCCTGCCGGCGGATTGACGACAGGGTTGCCGCCTCCACCCGGATTATCATCGTCATCGTCGTCGTCATCATCGTCGTCATCATCATCGTCCGGCGTTGGGATTGGCGGTATCTCCTTGATCGTCAGTGTGCCCTTGACATACTTGACGATGTAGTTGCCCTGCTCTTCCTCGCCTGACGGAATGATGTCATACTTTCCAGGCTTCTCTCCGCCTGCTCTTGTGATGCTCACCTCTATCGTGTCATCACCGATGAGTCCGTCTACCTTGTATGTGAGCTCAGGATCTTTCTGACCCTTATACTTGCTCTTGTCATCTGCCGTTACCGTAACTTCCTTCGGCGTGATCGTCAGGCTTCCGTCTGTTACTGTGAATGTGACTATGTATTCTGTACTCTCTACACTGAACATGTCAGGATCGAGTCCCATCGGATATGTCCCGACATTTGTGCCTGCTGCCTCATCTGTTCCTGTGAACTTGATGTCGGCTTCTGTGAAGTCAGCGCCCTCAGGGATCTCTACCGTGTATCCTGTCATGCTCTGCTCTGAACCGTTGTATTCCCTGGTATCAGTGTTACCGGTGATAATTACGATCAGCGCTTCTTTCTCCACATATTTATATGTATATGTGATGTTTCCTGTGACAGGCGTTGTCGTGTCAGGAGTTACCTCCCAGGCGCCTGCTCTGTATCCTGCATCAGGCTGTGAACCTACTTCAGGGATATCACCTGCACTGAGTGTGCTGTTTTCTTCAACCTGTACAGTCTTATCTGTGCTTGTTGAGTCATTCCAGCTTCCGTTCATTACCTTGAACGTAACAGTGTAATATACTGTTGGAGCCGGGATCGGTGCATATGTGTAGGTGAAAGTTGTATCGCCTGTGATCTTTGTAGAAGGTGTTGGAGTCGTATTCCAGCTACCTGCCTGATATCCTTCTGCAGGCTTCTGCCCTGCTGTAGGGATGTCTACATCTGCCAGCGTCAAATCTTCATCTTCATAGCCGGTGACTGTAGCTGTTATTGGGTCTGTGCTATCGTTGTTCCACGCACCATTGACTACTACGAACTTGACTTCGTATGTGACTTTACCCTTCT
>CAYMBU010000061.1:0-7100 GCA_964388765.1 uncultured Eubacterium sp. | reverse complement strand
CATCCTCGCCTTCATAGCCGGTGACTGTAGCTGTTATTGGATCTCTGCTATCGTCGTTCCACGCACCATTGACTACTACGAACTTGACTTCGTATGTGACTTTATCCTTCTCCTTGTATGTGTAGGTGAAAGTCGTATCTTCTGTGATCTTCGTAGAAGGTGTTGGAGTCGTATCCCACTTGCCCGCTTCATAGTGCTCGTCTGGCTTCTGACCTGCCTCCGGGATCGTTACGCCTGCCAGTGTCACATCCTCGCCTTCATAGCCGGTGACTGTAGCTGTTATTGGATCTCTGCTATCGTCATTCCACGCACCGTGCTCTACTACGAACTTGACTTCGTAGGAAACAGCCTTCTTCCAGACTCCTTTGATCGTGACATCCTTTTTAGGCATATCGAATGTAGTTGTAGTATCACTAAAGCCTTCCACATCATCTGATGACCAGCCAACAAATTCATACCCTTCCGGTACATCTGGCTTATCTTTTACTGTTACCTTGTCGTCTTCATGGTATTTATTACTGTCGACAGGTGGTGTTTTGCCTTCCGGAACAGAACCTTCATATTTATATGTTACTTTATATACTTTGCACCATACTGCATACAGATCATGATATGGGTTCTGCTCGTCAGCAGCAACCTGGCTTACCGTTGTTCCTCCATTTTCTGTAAAGGTGTTTGTGTCCTTATCGTACTCAAGCCAAAGCTTGCTATCATCTGTAGGAGATGATGGTTTTTCGCCTGAAGGATACCTTGCCCAGCCCACAAATTCATATCCGTCATAAGTAAATGTATCTGCTGGCTTGATAGGAACCGGAGAGTTCATACTGAGATCGTCATCTTCTACTTTAGATGTCGTCTCATTGTTAGCATACCATGTGATGTGAGTCTTCTTTTCTTCACCCAGATCCTTATACTTTGCAAAGAGCTTGAAAGTATAAGTATAGCTTGGATTCTCTGCTGTATGCCCTTCATTCTCGGTTCTCTGACAATAGTTCTTCAAGACTTCAAAAGAATCACCAGGAAGAACCGTTTCGCCTGTTTCTACAAAATTGCCATCCTCAAATTTATAGATTTCCCAAGCTTCAAATTCCTTCTTATTACTATTAGGCGTTGTTGCTGTTGTTGCAACTGACTTGGCTGCGTCCTTGTAATACAATGGATCTGTGTATGATGTGCCGCCACCTTCAAAAGTACCGTCACCGGCTTCATATACAACATTGATTCCATTTGCACCAGGTAATTTGCTACGCCATTTCGCATACAGATCCAGACACTTGTTAATCCAGAAACGATCCACATCCTTGTTTGTGTCCTCTTTTTTATTGCCATATTCATCAAGCTCAGTTGGTCTGGTCTTGTCATACTCAGATGTGGTGGAGTCGTTTACTGTGAAAGCGTCAAAGTTGAATGCTTTGGTACAACCTTCATCCAGATACCAACCTACCAGTTCATAGTCTTGGCGATAACCAGTGATCTTTTCAATAGCTTCGTTGCTGTCCACACGGAAAGAAGTGCTCTGACCACCCATGCTGAACGATACATCAGAGGTAGGCACATTTGGATGCAAGAATACACGGTACTGATTCAGCACCCACTTTGCATAAACCGTCAGGCCTTCTGGCATGTTAGTAAATGTATACGGCTGTGTACATGTGTCATCTATATACCAGCCGGCAAAAGTAAACTCACCGAACTTCGGTTCATAGTATTCTGCACCGCCTTTATTATATGCAGACATATTGGACTCATAAGGGATATCCTCTACAACTTTCAATTCTCCACGCGGGGAATACCCTTCAACAGCATTTCCGTCACCGTCTACATAAACGCCGTCCTTGTATTCAAGATCGTATAGATCCGGAGCGAAACGTATATAAAGGTTGTTTGAAAAGCTTACGGGATTACCATTGTTGTAGTAACCCTGAGAGCCTTTATTGCCGGCATTCTGCCAATTAGTCCCATTGGTGCTGTACTGAACGGCATGGTAACCATTATACTTGTCACCTATGTAGAAACTTCCTCCCTGCCAACCGATAGATACCGCAACATCGTTCGTTGGTGTTGATGGATACTGACCATTTGAATTCTGCTTATAGAAGTAAATGTGGTTATTACCACTTCCGCTGAAACCATAATATGTCTCACTGCTCGCGCCATTAGCAAGAATGAATGCGTCCATGAACGTGATTCTCGTTCCAGCGCCAGTATATCCACCATAACCATAATCGTAGTCATCATACCACCAGCGATTTGTCGGCCATGTATAACCATTGTCGGCAAGAGAAGAACCATAAAGGCCCGTCATTTCCGCTTGTGTAACCCATCTGTTGCCACTACGATATAAGAAAGTCAATGTGACTGTATTTCTATTATAATAGACATTTACGACAGATGTGCCATCGGACTTAATCTCTACATTCTGATCGTAGTTGTCAAGATGGAATCCAGTGTATCGCTTTGCAGCTCCATCAACAGTAGCATATCTTCCGTCACCGGTGCCGGTTGCACTTACCTTATCGACAATGTCTCTAACATTTCCGTTCTCAAACTTGATGGACTCTGCGAAATCATATCCATTACCCTTAACATTCTGCTTCCAAATGATTACATGATAATCTGCTTTCGTATTTTCGGTCCACTTTGCATATACAGTCGTCGTTTTAGTCAGAACCTGATCGAAATTGAACTGACTGCCTGTGCCGTCTGCATTTTCATACCATCCGTCAAATGTGTGTGCATAGTAGGCCGGATCAGATGGCTTAGTCGGTTTTTCACCCTCAAGAAACTGCGGAGATGTATAGCTCGCACCCTTAGCATTTTCTTTAAAAATCAACCAGAATCCTGCTGGAGCTTTAACACTCAGAATAACATCCGCGGTAGTAGTGATGGTCGTTTCGTTATCAACAGCATCACCATTTTCTATTACATTACCTTCACTATCCTTTACGGTTCCTGAGGAAGTAACAAACCAACCCTGGAACTCCTGATCAGATGTTTTCGGAATATATGGCTCATTAATGAAATGCTCAACCGCCTCACTTGACTTCGTAAGAACAGCTTCGTTTTTGATTACAACATTGTCTTCGTCTTTATAGGTTATGTTGATCGCCTTAAATACCATGGCATAGAAGACCATCTCTTCGCCGTCTGTAACACCACTGTTGAGTTTATCCTTCACAGCGTTCCTGACTTTTGTGATATTTAAAGCGCTATCAATGTCCTCTACATCATAATTCGATTCAGTCGTCCATCCACGGAAGACTTCGCCACTTCCAAGCGTACCTGCGCCAGGATCATAAACGAGCTGATCAAACAGTGGATCGCCTGACGTTGTCTGTGCATTGATATCTGTCTTCTTTACGATAGTGGATGCTACTGTTTGAGTGCCATTCTTAAACGTTACCGTCAAACGAGCATTATCCCCAGTTGTTACTACTGCGTATACGGAGAAGTCTTTGGCGCTGATAGATACCTGATCACCGTATGTACCTACCCTACTATCTGCTAACTTCTCTGCGCTGCCGCTGTCTTCCACGTGGTAGACTTCAAGATGCTCGAGTTTGCTGAATCCACCGTACTCGAAGTTAACCGATACCTTTCTTTCAGGTTCGATCTCTTCTCCATCCTTATTTGTGAATGTGATGTCCAGCGCCTTGACAACTTTCACTTCTTCGCCAGCTGCCTGTTCAATCGCATTCTTGACCTGACCAGCGTTTACTGCTTTTACAGCAACGTCTGAGTCAGCAGGAAGTGCGCCCTTTGGAGCAGAGATCCTGACAGTTACGCCCCCGGCAGTTCTGGTGAATGACTGCTCTGGAAACTTCTCTTCTTCATCTTCAGGTTTCTCCTGCTCTTCCTCTTTCTCTTCGGGTTCTTCCTCTTCCTGCTTAGGCTCTTCCTGAACCTCTGGCTCAGACTCCTCCTGCTTCTGTTCAGGCTCCTCTTGCTCTTCCTGAACTACAACAGGCGCCTCCTGCACAGGTTCTTCCTTAACTTCCGGTTCAGGTTTTTCTTCCTTAGCCGGGGCCTCTTCCTGATCAGGTTTAGCAGGTTCTTCTTTCTTAACCTCTTCCTTCTCTTCCTTTTCCTCCACAGCTTCCTGCAGTTCCACTTCGGATCCGTCTTCCGCCCAGCTGTAAATGCTGAGTCCTGAAGCGGTGTACTGGAACACCATCAGGAAAACCATGGCGATCGCAGCAAATCTCTTTACTGCATCTCTGGTCTGCTTTGACTTAAACATACTGTTACCTCCAACTGATAACTGTATTTTTGTGTGGTTGTCACCCACACTAACTAGCATTTCCTCATCTAAGGATATATCTTTATTATTAATACCTTAGAACCTTTTTACTATAATGTATAAATAATTAATATTACCTTAAAATAAATTAATTATTCATAAGCATTCTACCTCTGACAATACAAATATACAATAGGAAATGTCTTATTAACCGTCACAAAAACTAAGAAAAATTCAATATTTTTAGCTATTAAGCAATATAATAATCTCTACATTATTATATATACAAAAACAAGAAGGCTATCACATCATTGCGATAGCCTTCCTGCATATTTCTTAAGCCTGTTTTGATCAGCTTATAATGATGAATCTATAGACTATGTCTATGCATTCTCCTCATCCTCATTCTCGTCAGAGTCTTTCACTGTCTTCTTTGTGAAGATTCCGACCACGACGTCTACCAGAAGGATCACTACCATGAGGAGTGTCCACTTGTCTGTGAGTACCATATCAGCACTCATGTCCTCTGTCAGGATGAACGTTATCACTGCTGCAGCTGCAGGGATGATATCGATCAGTCTGAGGAGTTCCTTCTTCTTGACGTCTTTCTGTTCGGTAGTTGTAGTACCGTCTTCATTCTCTGTTTCTTCATCCTTCTTCTTCTTTCCAAGATAGAAGATAAGTACAAACAGACTGAAAATCACGCTTGCTATAGTGCAAAGCAGATTGAGGAGCGCCCATACTGCGACCGGTTCTGACGGTGCAAGCGGAGTATCAGGCTCTTCGATGTCTTCGCCAGGATCAAGTGGTACGTCATCCGGATTGATGTTCTGCGGATTGTCCGGTGCTGTGAACGGTACTATCGCAGGAGCCGGTGCAGGTGCAGGATTGACTGCAGGGTTCCCCGGATTTCCGTCATTGTCATCATCGTCCGGCGCAGGCGTAGGCGTTGGATCGTCATCGTCGTCCGGATCATCAGGAGTCGGCGGAATCGGCGGTATCTTCTTGATCGTCAAAGTTCCGTTTACATACTCTACAGTGTAATTGCCCTGCTGCTCAGCTCCTGACGGGATGATGTCATATGTTCCAGGCTCCTCACCCTGAGCACGTGCGATCTCAACTGCGAGTACTGATTCTGTATCCTCTCCTACAAGTCCTTCCACAGTCCATGTGAGGTCAGGATCTTCCTGTCCTACATATTTTTCTTTATCATCAGCGGTAACTGTTACAGCCTTTGGTGTGATAGTAAGACTTCCGTCTGTTACAGCGAATACAACTGTATAGTTACTGTTGTCCACAGAGAACTGATCTGCCGCAAGACCCATTGGATATGTGCCCACATTAGTTCCTGAAGCTGTAGCGTCACCTGTGAAGATGATATCCTGCTCCGTGAAATCAGCTCCTGCAGGAATCTCTACTGTGTATCCTGTCACAGACTGCTCACTGCCGTTGTATTCTCTGCTGTCGTCAGCGTTACCTGTTATTCTGACTATGATGTCAGCTTTTGTTATTGTAAGGCTTCCATCTGTTACATTGAACGTTACATTGAAGTTTCCTGACTGGTCGTTGTTAGTAAACTGATTTGCAGAAAGCCCCATCTGATATGTTCCGGCGTTCGTTCCTGAAGCATATGCAGATCCGTTGAATGTGAAGTCATTCTCAGTGTAGAGGCTGCTGCTGATAGCGACATCATATCCACTCACGTTATGCTCACTACCGTCATATTTGACCGTATCGCTGTGGCCTGTAATAGTCACTATGACGTCAAGTGGTGTGATGGTGAGGGTTCCTGCAACCGGTGTGATCGCATAGTTCTCAGTGACGTCTTCGGTGCCGTGCATGATCTTGTAGCCTGCCTTGATCGGGTTGTTGCCCTCCGCTGTATCGGCTACGTTCGTTACGGCTCCTGTCGCTTCTGCTACGAGCTCGTCTCCTGCAAACAGCTTGCCGCCCGTTACTGTTACGGCATTGTTTGTATGATCTGCTCCGTCATATGTCCACTCCTGGCTCGCTGCTGTGATCGTAATAGCGACAGACGCGTTCTTCATCGTCAGCTCGCCGTCTTTCGTCGTTACGCTGTAGTTTCCAGGCGTTCCTGTCGTGAACTCGTATGACTCCACCTTGTTCGTCACTGGGCTCTGGCTCGGGAACGTGATGCTTCCTGTTACTACCGCTGTGATCTTGTCGTTCCCTACGAGTCCAGCCACATCATATTCAGGCCAGCTCTGAGCAGTTCCGTCGTATGTGAACTCCTTATTCTGCGCAGTTACTGTGACTTCCTTTGGATTTATCGTGAGCTTTCCTGCAACCGGTGTGATCTTGTAGCTCGCAGTTACATCCTCGTTACCGTGCATGATCTTGTAGCCTTCAGCGATCGGGTTGTTGCCCTCTTCTGTGTCAGCTACGTTCGTTACGGTTCCTGTCGCTGTCGCTACAAGACTGTCTCCTTCAAGGAGCTCGCCGCTCGTTACTGTAACAGCACTGTTTGTATGCTCTGCTCCGTCGTACGTCCACTCCTGACTTGCTGCTGTGATCGTGATAGCGACAGACGCGTTCTTCATCGTCAGCTCGCCGTCTTTCGTCGTCACGCTGTAGTTTCCAGGTGTTCCTGCTGTGAACTCGTATGACTCGACCTTGTTCGTTACAGGGCTCTGGCTCGGGAACGTGATGCTTCCTGTTACTACCGCTGTGATTGCATCATTCCCTACGAGTCCATCCACATCATATCCGGCGTTACTGTGAGCAGTTCCGTCGTATGTGAACTCCTGACTCTTCGCTGTGATGGTAAGAGCCTTCTTGGTCACTTCGAGCGTTCCGTTAGCGTATGTGATATCGTAGCTTGCCGTTACGTCTTCACCAT
>CAYMBU010000060.1:0-10094 GCA_964388765.1 uncultured Eubacterium sp. | reverse complement strand
GACGTACACAACGTGGCGAAGCTCGCTCATAAATACGGCGCTAAGATAATAGTCGACGGCGCGCAGATCGTTGCTCACAGAAAATTCTCGATGCTTGGTGAGACTGACGACGAGAACATCGATTTCTTCGTGTTCTCAGCGCATAAGATGTATTCACCGTATGGCGGCGGTGCTGTAGTCGGCCTGTCCAGCGTGCTGAACAAGAAAATGCCGACATTCTATGGCGGCGGGACCATCAAAGTCGTCGGAGATTACTGGCAGCACTATAAAGAGGCGCCGGAGCGCTATGAGGCAGGCTCTCCAAATTACCCGGGAGTAGTAGGACTCGGTAAGGCACTCGACATCCTTAACGATGTTGGATTCGACGATATCCAGAAACACGAATATGTACTTAACAGCAAGCTGATCGCAGGGCTGAAGAAATATGATAATGCGATCATCTATGGAAATTCCGAGACGATCGACGACAGAGTCGGCGTAGTCACATTCAACTTCACAGATATCAATTCCAAGCTTGTGGCAGATAAGCTGAGCGAGCTCGGAGGCGTGGCGACAAGAAGAGGCGCTTTCTGCGCGCACCCATACGTCTGGCGCCTCATGGGCATCCCTGACGATATGGTTGAATCATTTGAAAGCTGCACCGACGCCAAAACTCCGGGCATGATCCGCGTGAGCTTCGGTATCTACAATACCGAAGAAGAGGTAGATAAGTTCCTGGAGATCCTGCCGAAAGCGATGGAAGCGGCAAAGGAAGAACAGTCGAAGCCTGATGCTGACGTTGTTCCTGAATATTAAACACAGGCAGGGGAAGACACTTAAGAATGGAAAAGATCCTGATAGTCGGAGCCGGAACATTCCAGCTCCCGATAGTACAGCGCGCCAGTCTTGATTACGAAGTACTTCTCGCGGCGCCTGCAATCGATGACAGATTCAGAAAATATATAAGCGGCAGCCTCATCGCCGATGTGCGTGATAAGGAAGCTGTTCTTGAGTTCGCCAGAGAGAATAATGTATCAGGTGTGATCACCGACCAGACAGACATTGCAGTATGTACTGTGGCGTATGTCGCTGAGAAGATGGGGCTCCCGGGGATCGGCTACGAGACCGGCAGGCTCTTTACGAACAAATCCCTTATGAGGCGTAAGCTGAGAGAGCTTGGTATCGGAATTCTTCCTTACATGGAAGTATCTTCGCCGGAAGAAGCCGTGGATTTTTTCAGTGAATGCGAGAGCAGTGTTATTCTCAAGCCGCTCGACACCCAGGGGAGCAGGGGAGTATCAAAGTGCACCTCTGAGAAAGATGTCACAGAGAAGTTTGAAGAATCCGCAAGGTGGTCCGGAAGCGGTAAAGTTATCGTTGAGAAGTGTGCCGAAGGAAGAGAGTTCGTCGTTGAAGGCATGGCGGCAGACTATAAGTTCAGAAATCTTATCTGCGGCGATACATATTACTTCGATATCCCGGATGCTTTCGCGGCAAAAGCAAGGATCTTTCCTACAGACGCAGACGAAGAGCTGAGAGACAGGGTGTGTTCTCTGAACGAGAAGATCATTACCGGATTCGGACTGAAACAGGGCATAACACACAGCGAGTTCATCATGGACGGCGACGACATATATCTGATAGAAACAGCTGCAAGAGGGGGCGGCGTGTTCATTTCTTCAGATCTGATCAGACTTGCTACAGGGCTTGATACAGAGGGATTCCTCCTTGATATAGCGACGGGAAAGAGAAATGATCTTCCGGAAACGGGACAGGATCTGAAAGCATGCGGCTATATGGCATTCTATGTGCCGGATGGCGTGATAACTGACATCAGAGGGCTTGAAGAGGTCAGGTCTCTCAATTATGTTCACAGGAACCAGCTGGATGAATTGTACGTCGGACGTGAGATCACCGGAGGGCAGAAGGACAAGACGACCAGACTCGCGCTTACTGTATCAGCTGACACGCGTGAAGAGCTGCTTGACAGAATGGAGTATATCAGGAACACGCTTGAGGTCGACTGTGAAAGCGGCGGAAACGTCAGAGGGCTTATCTGGGAATAATGCTGAAAACGTTTCCTGATGCGGTATTGTTGATTCTTTCTATATAATATGGTAGAATCTACTATATATTGTTTGATGAAAAGAGGTATGCTTTTGATGATTATGAAAAAGGGATCCAGAAGATTTGTTTCTGCAGTTCTCCTTATTGCTATGCTCGTAACATCATTTGCATCTGTGCCTTCGGTTTTTGCTGAAGAGACAGGCGCAGACAGCGAACAGATCCAGGAGGAAGTTCTGGAAGCACAGGAGACTGAAGGGGAGGGAACAGAAACCGAAACAGAAGTCACATCTGAGGAAGGCGAAGAGCCGGAACCGGAAGAAGAGGAAACAGCGGCGCTTCAGGAAGGCGCCGGCGGAGAGCATGCTCAGAATATGACGCTTGACGCAAATGCTGAAGACCTCAAGCTGACGATGACGGCAACGACTCTGACCAGTAAGCTTTACAAGAAGACCAATAAGTTCTTCAAGGTGAAATTCACTGCCCAGTGGAATGACGAAGACAAAGTGAAGAAGATGGAAGAAGACGGATGGATCTTCAAGTATTCACTCAGAGATCAGGACGGCAAGAAGCTCAAGGATATCGACAGCATCAAGAAGGGTGTCTCATATCTTTTGGACAAGAAAACTGAATACAAGATCAGAGCGACCGTATATAAAGAAAACAAGGGCAAGAAGTCGATGAATCCTTACAGCCCTTATGAATCCAAGTCGATCGGAAAGCTTAAGTTCCCTGCCAAGCCGGCAGACTTCAAGGCCAAATGTAAATCCACCAGCAACGACGTCAAACTGTCATGGGATGAAGTCAAGGGCGCCAAGGGATATTACATCTACAGAAGCACATCCAGCAAAGAGCCTTCCAAGCCTTTCGAGTTCGTAGAGGATAATTCATACGTCGACAAGAACAGAAGCGGAAAGAAGACATACAGATACTATGTGCAGACTGTATATCCGAAGCGTAAATCACACGGCTTCGAGTATCAGACAGCTTCATATCTGACTAAGGCTTCCAAGGTCACAGTCAACAGGTTCGTGACTCAGGACATAAGGTCGATCAAATGGGTCAAGAGGCTTTCAGGCGGCGCAGCTATCCTGTATGACAAGGCGACAGGAAACGCTTCTCACGGAAAGCTCAAGGCCGGAGTCAGAGTAGAAGTTCTGAAGAAGTATCCTAAGCGTATCCCGCGCGGCGGACGTGCTACGAGGATCTATGTCAAGTGGACTAACGGAGATAAGGTCAAGAAGGGCTGGATCAACTACAGAAAGCACGTCAAGGGAAGAGTTATCGCACAGGTAGCATATTCCAAGGGCAAGGCGCTTGACTGGACCAAAGACAGAAAAGAAGAGTATGTAAACAAGAAGGGATACAAGAGCAAGACCAAGTATCTCATCTGGGTTAGCACATATACACAGAGAGCAAATGTCTTCAAGGGCAAAAAAGGCCACTGGAAGCTTGTCAAATCAGCCAGGGTAGTAAGCGGAGAGTTCCTGTGGTGGACAAAGCGCGGAGAAAACTTCAAGATCTGGAAGCATTCACCGCGCAGGATCAGATACTTCGTCGGAAGCACCACCAGGAAATACTGGTATCATCACCTGTCGCATTTCCAGGGCGGCAACGCTTTCCACACAGTATGCTGGCTGTATCCGGGCAAGGGCAAGCAGGTCAACTTCATCAAGGCGAACCTGCAGCCTGGAACCAAGGGATGCCTGAGGATGCATACCCCGGATGCTATCTGGATCTATAACAATATACCTCTTGAGACAAGAGTGGTAATTTATTAGTACAAGGCAGGATTGCCGGTAAAGTGATATCTATAATTGCCAGTGCCGCTGCGGCACTGGCAGTTATTGCATTAATGAGACAAAGAATAGATGAAAGCTATGCTTAAAGATTTGATCCTGAAATTTGAGAGAAAGAACGTTAATCTGCTGCTTGCGGTAGATCTTCTTTTCTTCCTTCAGAAGGGTAAGAACACTTCCCTGAAGCGTGAAAAGAGGGCACAGGACCGCCGCGTCAGAAAGCTCATGAAAGCAGCGTATAAGATCCCGTTCTACCGGAAGAGATTTGATCAGGCCGGCCTTAAGCCTGAGGACTTCAGATGTGCGGACGACCTGTACAAGTTCCCGATCCTGACCAAGGACGAGCTCCGCGAATGGATGGATGAAGAGGTCGACAAGCCACAGTATAAGTACTATTTCCTCGACACGACCAGCGGCTCATCAGGGACTCCGACCAGAGTCTATTATTCTCCAAGGGAGAAGGCATATAACATGGCCAACTGGATGAGAGTTCTCATCAGGGGAGGATATAACCCGGTAACAGGGCTCACAGCCAGCAGAATGTCAGCGCACAGCGTATCTGCTGGCCAGAAGAACATCTTCCAGAAGCTAGGCTTCCTGCGCCGCGAATTCATAAACCAGTACGCAGCAGAGCCTGATGTAATTAAGCAGATAAACGAGATCAAGCCGGATCTTCTCTATATGAACAAGACTGAGATGATGCGTGTCGCGCTGTATGCAAGCAAGCACAACATCCCGATGCATCACCCGAAGTTCCTGGTGCCGACAGGTGAGATGATCGACAACAACGCAAGAAAGCTGTTCACACAGGTATTCGGAGACGTTCTGATCGATGCTTACGGAGCCGCAGAGATAGGCTCTGTCATGACAAGGTATCACGGCTCTGACCACTGGAGGATCCATGCGGATCTGTTCTCCGTGAATATCTTTGACGACGAGCTCAAGCCTGCCAACGAAGGGCACCTTTGCGTGACGCCGCTCTACAGGACCGACTTCCCGCTGATCAACTACCAGGTGGGCGACAGGGCCAGATCAGGAGTGCTTGCGAACGGAGCAAAAGCCGTACTGTCGATACTCGGAAGATCGAATGACTTCATATCACACGCGGACGGACAGTTCACGACATTCTTCATGGTGGCGCCGATATTCGCACATGCGAACGAGATAGTACAGGTGAGACTGATAGAGAAGACATATGACGACCTTATCATACAGGCTGTAGCCGAGTATGAGATGTCAGACGAAGAGAGAAAGGCCGTGGAGGACAGGATAATCTCGCAGATGAACGAGAAGCTGAAACAGCCTATGAACATAACGTTCGAATGGAAAGACGTTATACAGCCTGACGCGAACGGAAAGCTCAGGCTCATAGTCAACGAGATGAAATAGAGGCAATAAAAAAGAAGATCGTAAGATCTTCTTTTTTTGGTCTATTGGAACGCGAACATCCTTCGGTTTGCGGAATCTTCCTTGTCGTGAGCGCCTATCATGAACTGGGCGTATGACACGATCACTGTGTCGTAGCCGTTATCAAGTATGAACTGATGCAGGTCTTTCTTATATGTTCTCATTATGATGGAGTCGACCTGTCTGAAATAAAGCGCAAGGAACGCATTCGTGACTGTGTCGTAGGAATCGCCAAGCACCAGGATCTTTTTGTCACAGCACGGTCCGTTGTTGATTATGCGGCCTTTATTGCCGTTATATGAATAGTGGAGGCTGCTGCCATGATATGCTTCAGTGCTGTCCTTCTTCGCAAGAGTTTTCTTTATTGCTTTCTTATTGACAAGTACCTTGCTGAATGGACCTGTCTTGCCTGTTTTTCCTCTTTTTGATACTGTGAACGATGTATCGAATCTCGGCGTTACGAGGGTGAAGTCATCTAGTCCGACGTATGTCCTTCCCATCTTCTTTCCCTGCTCACCGAGCCATGCGCTCTTATATGTTTTGAACCTGAAATTCTTACTGTCTGAAATGGAATGATCGATCTCATACCCGAAGTCTTTCTCCAGCTCAGAAGCGATCGCGTCTGCGCCTTCTTTTCCTGCCGGTACTGTCCAGTGGTGATCGGTGCGGTAGAAGTAAGAGAATGAGTCATTTTCGTTCAGCTTCTCACGCAGGTCCAGACTGTGTATCCCGGCTTTACTGATCCTGGACAGGAAATGGTCTGCGTTCCTGTTTGTATAGCTCTCCAGGCCCAGATCTTCGGCTATAACCTTGTCGTCAGTGTATTTGGTAGGCTTGTTCACATAAAGAAGGTCGATGCCGTTCCCGTCAAGAAACTTCTTCAGCTTTCTGATCTGCTTATACTCATAGTCTGTGCTCGTTTCAGGGTATACGCCTGCGATATAGCCGTTCTTCAGTATCACTCCGCCGTTATCCCTGAAGGTCTCACGTAGCCCTGCCTTCTTGTTGAATGTGCCGTTGATGTCGACCATCCTGTCGTCAAGATCGACTCTGTCCTTCACAAAAGAAGTATGGTTGTATAAGGTGCCGACAGCAACGACTATCAGCAGAGCGATTGTTATTATTATTGTTTCAGTTTTACGTTTCATATCTGCACCTTAGAAATTGCCATACAGGAACGGATTGTTCTGTCCTGCGATCACGAATGATATGCTGAAAATGAAGAGCACGGCGAGCACGCACGCCATACATACGTCGGCAGCCTTTGCCGGAAGTCCTTCATGGTCTGAAAGCATCTCTTTGATCTTCGGAATGACAGGCGTGGCAAAGACGACCGCTGCGATGAGTATGATACCGTACTCCTGAAGGATCGCCATGGCCCTCGCGTCTGACATCGCGCTGCCGCCGCTCACGAACATATGGAATATGTATGAGAGACCGTTCTTTATGTCACTGGAATTGAACATCACCCATTCAAGGTTTATGAATATCAGAGTGAATACCCTGTAAAGGGCTTTTGATACTCCTGACTTTAATCTGTCCGGAAGGCCGAGATATTTCTCCGCAGAGATCGCGATGAAATACGTGAGTCCCCAGAATATGAATGTGTAGTTGGCGCCGTGCCATATGCCTGTAAGCAGCCATACTACGAACAGATTGAAATAGACTCTCCATTTTCCTCCGGATCTGGAGCCGCCGAGCGGTATATAGATATAGTCTCTGAACCACCGTCCGAGAGTGATGTGCCATCTTCTCCAGAACTCACTGATCGACTGTGTGCAGTACGGATAATTGAAGTTCTCGTGGCATCCGATCCCGAAGATGCGGCCTATGCCGATCGCCATGTCAGAGTAGCCTGAGAAATCATAGTAGAGCTGGAGACTGTAGATTACTGAGCCGAGCCACAGCAGGGAGGCAGAGCTTTCCGCGGGGTCTGCTCCGAATATCTCCGAGACAAGAGGGCTCATGACATTGGCGATAAGGACTTTTTTGCAAAAGCCTCTCATGAAGAGATATGCGCCGTCAGTGAAGTCATCAGCCTTCTGTCTGATATCGAAGGAAGAGTCATCCTCCTCATAGAAATCCTCGTATCTTCCGATAGGCCCTGATACGATCTGCCCAAAGAACGAAAGGTACAGAAGCGGATATACAGGATTTTTCTGTAGCGTCACTTTCCCTTTGTATACGTCGATGAGAAGGGAAATGGACTTGAACGTGAAGAATGAGATGCCCATGGGCAGAAGTAGATCTCTTGCCGCGATAGATGACCCCGTGACGCCGTTGAATATTTCTATGGTGAAATCAAAATATTTATAGTAGAAAAGAAGCCCTGCATTCATGACGATGCCGAGAATGAGCAAAGCCTTCTTCGGCACTTCAGATCTGCAGAGCGGGATAACATATGCCGCGCATGTGTTTATTACAGTCAGGTCAAGGAACAACAGGAAATATACAGGCGATCCGACTGAATAAAAATAGAGGCTGATGGCAAGCAGCACCAGCTTCTGCAGGCCCGACTTGAGAAAGCATGCAATAAAAGATATGGGCAGCAAAAAGAATAGAAATGTGGTATCGGTCATCATCATAAGCATTACCGGCCCTTGTGCCTGTTATTTATGGTAAGTCGTTCTAATCACATACTGCGGGTCGTGCCCCGATGCCAGGAACATACGGCCGACATATTCGCCGATCAGCCCGAGGAACATCATGATAAGTCCTGAGAAGAATGTTATCGTGACCATCGTGGATGCCCAGCCTACAGCCAGTTCCGGATGGAGCAGCTTCCTGATGAACACGGCCAGCGCCGCGATGAGCGCAAGTACGGCGACAAGTATGCCGAACCTTGTGGCTATGCGGAGCGGTACGATACTGAATCCCATGATATTGGACCAGAGCCCGATGAGCTTCTTCAGAGTATAGCCCGACTTGCCGTATGCTCTCTCGAAGTGCTCAACAGGAACACAGGATATGTTTTTGGTCGTCCTTAAGAACAGCCCCTGGAGATAGGTGTATCTCGTGCGGTACTGTATGATGCTGTCGCGCACGAATTTCCTGATGATCCAGAAGCTTGACGTCTTCATGTCTTTCGGCTTTCCGATAAGGATACGCACAGTATTGAAGTTAACCCAGCTTCCGAAGTTTCTGAACGCTGAATGCTTCTTATCTTTATAGTAGCCGTAAACTACATCAAAGCCCTTGTCGAACTCTTCGAAGAGCTTCGGCAGCTGCGACGGATGGGTCTGCATGTCATCGTCCATGCTGATGATAGCGTCGCCCTCGGCCTGGTTCAGACCTGCCATCATGGCGTTATGCTGTCCCGCGTTCACCGCAAGCTCCACTACGGTGATGTTGTCATATTCATCAGCCAGAGCATGAAGCTCACGCACAGTGGCGCCGTCGTCAGGCGAGCAGTCGTCAACGAGCACGAACTCGAACGGAGTTCTGCCCATTTCATTCATCTTTTCTGTTGCGCCTTCTACTACCTGTCTGATCGTATGTGACGAGCTGTAGCATGGTATCACTATCGAGTACATATCAACCTCCATTGCGTTTCCGTATCCGATTATTATTATACACTATCAGAATGCTTATATGTTATAATAGATTAGAATTTATCTATTACAGGAATATGCAAATATGACACGTATCAGATTCAACATACCTCCCAGAACAGGGAGAGAACAGCAGTATCTGGAAACAGCTATACAGAGCGGACATATCTGCGGCGACGGCACTTTCACGCTGAAGTGTGAGGAGATGCTGGAGAAAATGACAGGTACGTCCAAGGCGCTGCTGACGACTTCATGCACGCAGGCTCTGGAGATGGCTGCGCTCCTTTCCGGCGTTGGCCCGGGGGATGAAGTCATCATGCCGTCCTATACTTTTGTTTCAACGGCGAACGCGTTCGTCCTGAGAGGCGCGCGTATCGTTTTTGTTGACGTGCGGCCGGATACGATGAATATCGACGAGGAGCTGATAGAGCCGGCGGTCACAGAGAAAACAAGGGCGATAGTGCCTGTGCATTACGCCGGTGTGGGCTGCAATATGGACAGGATCATGGACATCGCATCGAAGTACAGCCTCAAGGTGATCGAAGACGCCGCGCAGGGAGTGATGGCTTCATATAAAGGCAGGGCGCTCGGTACGTTCGGCGACTTCGGATGCTTCAGCTTTCACGAGACGAAAAATTATTCGATGGGTGAGGGCGGTGCGATCCTGATAAATCATCCGGAGGATGTGGAGCTTGCAGAGATAGTCCGTGAGAAGGGCACCAACCGCAGGCTGTTCATGGAAGGTAAAGTGGATAAATACACGTGGGTGCACGAGGGGTCGTCATATCTTCCGAGCGACATAAACGCGGCGTATCTTCTGCCGCAGCTCGAGGACGCGGAGAAGATCAACAGCGACAGGCTGAGAAGCTGGAACAGATATCATGAAGGGCTTCTGCCACTTGAGCAGGCGGGCAGGATCAGCCTTCCTGTCATACCGGACGAGTGCAGCCATAACGCCCACATGTTCTATATAAAGGTCCGTGACAATGCAGAGCGAAAGGCTCTCATGGATCATCTGGGAGAAAGAGGGATAATGTCTGTGTTCCATTATGTGCCGCTCCACACGTCTGAAGCGGGGCTTAAGTTCGGGGAATTCAGGGGAGAAGACAGATACACCACGGCTGACAGCGCGAGGCTCCTGAGACTTCCGATGTATTACGGACTTACAGACGAAGAGATTGATACTGTGACAGAGGCAGTAAAGGAGTTCTACAGTGAGCAGCGATACGACACTACAGGTGCATGAAGTCAGAACGCCGATAGGGAGAAGCCTGCTGATATATCCCGCGCTATT
>CAYMBU010000059.1:0-10116 GCA_964388765.1 uncultured Eubacterium sp. | reverse complement strand
GCCTGTCGTCGGGCCGCCCGACTGTCCGATGTTCAATGCTCCGCTTAATTCTTCTGACATATATGATTAGTCCTGTAAAATCAGGCGCGTGATCCATAACGGACCCGCGCCGTAAATATAATCATTATCTATCAGCTCTAGTCAGCTTTACCGGCACATCCAAGCACGTCTACCAGCTTGTGACGGACGAGCTCCTTGATGTTGGCTCTTGCAGGCTTGAGATATTCTCTCGGGTCGAACTTCTCAGGGTGCTCATCAAAGAACTTTCTGATCGTTCCTGTCATTGTAAGTCTCAGGTCTGAGTCGATGTTGATCTTGCATACCGCTGACTTGGCAGCTTCTCTCAGCTGGTCCTCAGGAACTCCGATAGCATCAGGCATAGCTCCGCCGTGCTCGTTGATCATCTGTACGTATTCCTGTGGTACTGATGATGATCCGTGAAGTACGATAGGGAATCCAGGGAGTCTCTTCTCGCACTCGTGGAGTACGTCGAATCTCAACTGTGGCTTGGTGCCCGGCTTGAACTTGTACGCGCCGTGGCTCGTTCCGATAGCGATGGCAAGTGAATCGCAGCCTGTTCTGTCTACGAATTCTTCTACCTGCTCAGGATGTGTATATGATGAATCCTCAGCGCTTACGTTTACGTCGTCCTCGATACCTGCAAGTGTTCCGAGCTCTGCTTCTACGACTACACCGTGGTCATGGGCATATTCTACTACCTGTCTTGTGATCTCGATGTTCTCTTCAAAAGGCTTGCTTGAAGCGTCGATCATTACTGATGTGAATCCGCCGTCTACGCATGACTTGCATGTCTCGAAGTCCGGGCCGTGGTCAAGGTGCAGGCAGATAGGAATATCAGGGCAGCACTCTGCGGCAGCTTCTACCAGCTTCTTCAGATAGATAGGGTTAGCGTATGCGCGCGCTCCCTTGGATACCTGCAGGATGACCGGTGCGTGCTCTTCCGCACATGCTTCAGTGATTCCCTGTACTATCTCCATATTGTTTACATTGAAAGCTCCGATAGCGTAACCGCCGTCATATGCTTTTTTGAACATTTCAGTTGAAGTTACTAATTCCATTTGTCATTCTCCTTACTAATTATAATTCCAGTCTATATTTGTTCAGGGTAATTATATCACCATTTACGTCTTAAAACAATACGGCCTGTATTTCTCTGTGCCGCCTGTATATCAAAAATTCTTTATAATCAGGCATCTTTACAAATCAGAAAAATAATGATATATAATAGCTGGTGGACGGTATTCCGCTAAGGAAACTATACCATCATATAAAGGAAGAAAGACAAAGAGCCGGACATTACAGGCATGTATCCAGAACGCTGGAGCATGACCAGAAGAAGCAGCCGGTCAGAACACTTTCTGAAATATGAAACGTCCATCCGCAAGAACATATTTGCTCATGCGGATTTTTTAGTCCGCATGCGAATAAGAAACATGCGGTTTTTGTTTATGGTTTTGAAAGGAGCCGGAAATGACAAGAGAAGAAAAAGAACGCCAGATAAAAAAAGAAGCCCGCGCGACGGCGATACTGTTCGCTATCTGCTTCATCTGGCATGCGGGATTCGGATACCTTCTGTCCGGGTCAGGCATAAAACTGTTCGGACTGCCGCTGTGGTGGATCCTGAGCACACCTGGTGTCTTTGTTGTGGCAGTGGTCGGAGTCATCTATCTTCTGAAGAACGTCTTCGTGAACTTCAGCCTGGATGACGATGATGATGCCGGAAAGGAGGCATAATATGAACGCTAATCAGATCACGATACTGATGATCCTTATCGCATATATGGCAGTCAATGCTGTCATCGGCGTGTGGATGAGCCACGTTTCCGCACAGGAAAATGCATCGAGCGGATTCCTGCAGAACTATTTCGTAGGCGGCCGTACGATGGGCGGAGTCGTACTTGCCATGACTATCATCGCTACATATACGAGCGCAAGCTCTTTCCTCGGAGGTCCGGGACTTGCGGCAAGCTGGGGGCTCACCCAGTCGTGGGTCGCGGCGATACAGATCGGCACAGCGTTCCTGACTCTGGGCGTCGTAGGCAAGAAGCTTGGCATCATATCAAGAAGGATCAAGTCTGTTACTATCTCAGACTACCTGAAAGCGAGATATAAATCCCCTGCAGTCGTTATTCTGGCGAGCCTGATGCTTGTCGTGTTCTTTATCACACAGATGATCGCCCAGTTCAAGGGCGGAGCCACTTTGATACAGACCGTGACCGGGCTGCCGTATATCAGCGCTCTGATGCTGTTCTCTGCAATAGTCATCATCTACACGGCGTTCGGCGGCTTCAAGGCGGTAGTCATCACCGATACGATCCAGGGATTCATCATGGCGTGCGGAACATTTCTTCTGCTCTTCTTCGTAATCCGCGCAGGCGGCGGAATGGACAATATAATCGAGTTCAATACTGCAAACAACCCTGGCTGGGATCTTCTCGGCAAAGGTGAATTCGGGGCCGAGATACCGGCGCTCCGCCCGGGCACTCTCCTTTCATACTGGGTGCTCGTAGGAGTCGGAGTCCTCGGACTTCCGCAGACAGCAGTGAGAAGTATGGGATTCAAGGATACAGATTCACTTCATAAGGCCATGATCTACGGTACAGTAGTAGTCGGCATCCTTATGATCGGAATGCATCTTGCCGGCGCGCTTGCCTTCCCTCTTGTAGGGGAAGAACAGCTTGCCAATACTGACTCGATCGTTCCTTACGTAGTTCATAAATACATGCCGACATGGGCTGCGGGGCTGTTCCTTGCTGCTCCTCTGGCAGCGGTCATGTCGACAGTGGACTCGCTCCTGATCCTTGCTTCAGCTACTATACTGCAAGACCAGTATCTAACATCCATCGCCAAACAGACCGTAGTCGCTGCTCTAAGCTCTGACCAGGATGAGAACAAGGAAGTTTCAGATTCGACCGAGAGAAAGATCAAATACGGTTCTTTCGCCCTGACGATAGTCCTTGGACTTATCGTATTCGCACTTGCAATGAATCCGCCTTCGATCCTCGTGTGGATCAACCTGTTCGCAATGGGCGGACTTGAAGCCACATTCTTCTGGCCTCTCATCGGCGGACTTTACTGGAAGCGCGGCAATGCTGCGGCCTGCATAGTGTCGATAATCTGCGGCGTCGGAACATTCGTGTTCTTCAATCAGGTCAAGATCGCCCCGTTCGGCATCCCTGAGATCGTACTTTGTCTCATCGCAGGCGGACTTGCGTACTTCATCGTCGGTATGATGAACAAAAAAGAACTTGACCAGGATGTCCTGGAAAACTGTTTCTAGCAGATGATATAATATGGCTGGATGCAAAATGCATCCAGCCTTTTTCTTTATGAATCAAAGCGGAGATTACCTATGAACAGTGAAGAATTTGATCCTGAGGTATATGAATTCTATAAGCCTGCGCTGGAGGGACCGGGTTTTGATGCGCCATTCACAGTGGACGACATAGAATGGCTGAGAGAAGACGAGGTAAAACGGCACGCGGCGCACACAGATCCGTACGAAGTGTTACAGACGTATGAGAAGTTCATACCACGCGGTGAAGAAGACCCTCTGATGGTCAGGATATATATC
This sequence comes from uncultured Eubacterium sp., assembly GCA_964388765.1. Taxonomy (GTDB): domain Bacteria; phylum Bacillota; class Clostridia; order Peptostreptococcales; family Anaerovoracaceae; genus Aminicella. The sequence goes on along the minus strand of CAYMBU010000059.1, from coordinate 6,521 downwards.
CCTGACGGTGTAAAGAGAAAAGAGAAGTCTGCGCCTGTGATATTGTATTTTCACGGCGGCGGATATGTAATGGGATGTGTGGAGGATCATGATCCGCTTTGCGGAAAGCTTGCCGACTCCTGCGGTGCTGTAGTCATATCCGTTGAATACAGGCTGGCTCCGGAATACCCGTTCCCTGCCTGTATCGACGATGCGGTCTGCGCTGCGAACTGGGCATACGAGAATGCGCCAAAGTTCGGCGGTGACCGTGACAAGCTCATGGCAGGCGGCGACAGCTCAGGCGCCAATATCTGCGCAGTACTGGCTTTGCTCGCAAAAGAAGGCAAAGTTCCGAAGCTGTCATATCTGATCTTGTTCTATGGCGTATACGGATGCGTGAGTCTTGAGGAATCAGAATCGGCGAAAGAATACGGCCAGGGCGGCTTTGTTCTCCCGGTAAGCGCGATGAACGAGATGATGAAGATCTACACTGCGGACGGCGCCGATCCTGACGACATAAGGCTGAACCCCGGAAAAGCAGAAGACCTTACAGGCTTCCCTCCATCGGTCATAGTGACCGCCGAGTTCGACCCGCTGCGGGACGACGGGGAAGAGTTCGCGAAACGTCTGAGAAATGCCGGAAACGACGTGGAATGCATAAGAATGGGCGGAATGATGCACGGATTCATCCTCTACTGGCAGAGATTCCACCGCGCGAAAGAGCTGATCGAGGAGATCGGCGACAAAGTAAAAGCTATATAATATAATCCAGTCAAATCATGAGAAAACTATTTTTATACGGAAGAAGCGAGGCCGGCAAAACGAGCCTGACCCAGGCGCTGAAAGGCGAAGCGCTGCATTACCATAAAACGCAGTACAACAATTCATGGGATATAACCATCGACACTCCGGGGGAGTATATCGAAACGAAAAAGATCTCTCATGCCCTTGCTTCTATTTCATTCGATTCTGATATAATCGGCATCCTCTGCGCGGCAAATGAACCGTACAATCTGTTCAGCCCGGGAGAGATCGTGTGGACCTCACGTCCGTTTATCGGCATCATCACCAAAATAGATCTTCCGAACGCCAACGTGCCCATGGTCATGCAATGGATGGAAGAAGCAGGTTGTCAGAGGGTATTCCCTGTCAGCAACGTAACAGGTGAAGGTATAGATGAGCTCAGAGACTATCTCATGCAGATCCCTGAACGCCGCACTCTTGAACAGGCCAAGTCGGACCAGCAGTCTGGGCGCAGCTCCTACTGAGATCCCGCTGCATTGTTATATCACTGTTATATCACTTCACTCCGTGGAACTGATAGTAGCACACTTCGATATTACCGTTATAAAGCTTACGTCTGCGGTCGGCGCGTCTGCCGGCCGTTTTTTCTTCTGTTTTTCTGTCCGGCGTGATGAGAAATACCGACCAGTCCGGGCGCCTCTTCATGAACCTCGCTATCGCGGCGAACACTTCATCTTTCTGCTCCTGATCGCCTATCCGCTCTCCATACACAGGGTTACTGATGATTATACCGTGGTCCGGCATCTTCACGGGGTCGCCAAGAGCATATCTGATATCACTTGTCTCGAACTTTATCGTATCAGCTACTCCCGCGGCTTTCGCATTCTTCCTTGCGGCTTTCACGGCAGCCGGGTCGATGTCAGACGCGGCGATCGCCATTATCCGGTCGTCAGCCGCTTCTCTCGCCCGTTTCCGCTCATCTTCCCATATCTCTTCCGGTATGAGATCCCATTTCTCACACGCAAAGTTGCGCTCAAGGCCAGGCGCGATGTTTCTGCCGATCAAAGCCGCTTCGATAGGAATGGTACCGGATCCGCAGCATGGATCCAGCAGCACTCTTCCGCTGTTCCAGAAAGAAAGCTCTATCATCGCTGCGGCAAGCGTTTCCTTCAGCGGAGCTGTCACAGGTGCGATTCTGTAGCCTCTTTTATGAAGCCCTTCTCCGGATGTATCTACTGTTATCGTCGCTCTGTCCTTGAGGAGCGTGACCTTTACGGTGTATTCAGCTCCGGTCTCAGGGAATCTCTCCATGCCGTATTCCGCGGCCAGACGGTCTACGATCGCTTTCTTGACGGTCTTCTGATTGTTCGGCTCGCTTCTCAGCTTTGACTTCACGGTCGAACAGTTCACAGTAAACTTTCCGTCAGGCGGTATGAGTTCCTCCCATGCGATGCCTTTCACCTGCTGGAAAAGCTCTTCAGACTCTGCAGCCCGGAACTCAGCCATTTTGATCAAAACCCTGTCTGCGGCGCGGAGCCACAGGTTCGCCCTGACTATCGCTCTCACGTCACCGGAAAAAGTGACCTTGCCGTCTTCGGTCCTGGTCACTTTATATCCGAGCTGTTCAATTTCACGGCGCACCACGGCTTCAAGGCCGAAAGTCGCCGTCGCTATCAGTTCATACATTTATCCACCATAAAAGGCGCCTGCACCTATGCTCCGCGTTGATGCGGGAGATATTGGCGGCGCCCGTTTTTCTATTACCAGCTGATCACTTCGTGTCCGTCTTCAGTTACAAGGACCTGGATCTCCCACTGTGCCGAAGGTTTTCCGTCCTGAGTGTAGACTTCCCAGCCATTGTCCTCGTCAATGAATATGTCCTTACGTCCCATATTGATCATAGGCTCTATCGTGAACATGAGCCCCGGAACGAGAAGCATGTCTGTTCCCGGATCTCCTACGTACCCGACGAACGGATCTTCATGGAACTCTATGCCGACGCCATGACCGCCGAACTCTTCAACTACCATGAAGCCGTTAGCGCGAGCATGCTCTTCAACCGCATGAGACATATCACCCATAAATCCCCACGGTCTTACCTGCTCAAGCCCAAGCTCCACGCACTCCTTAGTCACGTCAACGAGCTTCTTTTTCTCTGGGCTGACGTCACCGATGCAGTACATACGCGATGAGTCTGAATAGTAGCCGTTCAGGATCGTAGAGCAGTCGCAGTTGATGATGTCGCCAGACTTAAGAGTATAGTCTTCTCTCGGAAATCCGTGGCATACCTGATCGTTCACAGACGTGCAGACGCTGTACGGGAATCCCTCGTAATTAAGCGGTGCCGGTATGCCGCCCATTTTCTCAGTGACTTCATTGACCAGATCATCAATCTCTGAAAGGCGCATGCCCTCATGGATCTTCTCGGTGATCTCGTCAAGCACTGTGATGTTGATGTGCGCGCTCTTTTTGATCATCTCGACTTCATCTGGAGTCTTCAGCATGTCATGTCTCGGCACGATGTGGCCTTCGCTCTCGATCTGGCGGATCCTCTGATCAAAATCATAATGACACTTTTTGTACTTTCTGCCGCTTCCGCACCAGCACGGGTCGTTTCTTCCAATTTTATCTTCCAACGTATATCTCCTTCTTCTTATCTATGCCCAGTCTTTCAGACCTTTTTTCTGATTTTCCTTTACCTCTTCTATCGACAGCTTATCTGAATATTCACACAGATAATCGACAATGTCCTGTACACCTTCGCCTGTATTATTGTTCACGCAGAATACGCGCTCACAGCCCGCCTGCTCGAGCCACATTCTCACCATCGGAATGTTCGCTCCCGGGACATCTATTTTGGTTATGATCCCGATCAAAGGTCTTGTCGTAACGCCGATGCAGGCCGGCGGGAACAGATTGAACGGCTCGTCTGCCGCGACAAGAAGACCGATTATGTCCGCGTCGAAAGACACCGCGCCAAGCTCATATCCGAGCTTTTTGTTTTCAGCGGCTTCACCCGGTGTGTCTATCGTGATATCCCAGGTGTTTATGTATTGGGTCTTCCAGTAATGGAGCTTCTCCCCCTTCATCGCCTGCGTGAGGGATGTCTTCCCGGCTTCTGAACCACCGCATAAAAATAGTTTCTTCATATCTCACGAAAAAAGCCGGGAACTAATCCCGGCTGAAAATCATCTCCACTGCTCTGTAATGTCGCATACAGGATAATGCAGCTCTTCTCCGAAATATCTGACTATCTCGTAAACAGCCGATTTGATATCCTCACGCTCTCCCAGCAGGATCAGGGATCCGCAGAAACGATCCATAAATCCGATCTCCACGTTGCCCATCTTCGCTGCTATATCAGCTCCGATGACTACCGACTCCCACGGACACATGTGAACGATTCCAAGTGCTTTACCTCTGGGATCCTCACCCTGGTGTAAGCCGATATCTAAGGCCATATTCTTGTATACAGGATACTGGGACACACCGATTATATGAGCCAGTGTGATCTCTTTCCCCGGTATCGTTACACGTGTTATACGTACCTGACCGCCCTGAGCACGTTCATACGCATCTCTGTATATTTCATCTAATATGGCCTGACCTTCAGCGGTTAGCTTTCCGCTTCTGTCGCCGTACATAAACTACCGCTCGGTGATCGGGCAGACTACATAACCCAGGTCATACTCGAAATACCTTGTTATCTCATGAAGGGCGGCCTTGACCTGAGAAATCTCTCCTGTTATGATAAGCGTTCCACTGAATCTGTCGGCAAATCCAAGGTAGACGTCGCCGTTCTTTACGGCGATATCGGATGCTATAACAGCGGACTCCGGAGGAGTCATGTTCATGATACCTATAGCAGATGTCCTGTAATCGATCTCAGGATTAAGTCCGAGCTTCTGATATACGATCGGAAGCGGACCACCGATAACATGGCAAAGAGTGATCTCTTTACCTGCTACGGTCTCTTGTACGATACGTACCTGACCCTGTGCTCTTTCATTCTGCTTGTTCTGTTCGTCCATTTTATTAGCCTACCTCATGAAAACTGCACATAAATACAGTTAACCTCATTTTGATTCACCTTAATAATATCACAACCAAAACAAGTGGTAAAGATGTTTTATTAACAAATCGCTGCCATAAACTGGCAGATTTCTACAGCCTCGCCGACTGCACAAAAGCCGTGATCTGTTCGGCTATTGCTCCCATATCGACTCCCTCTTCTGCCGCCATGAATGCTGTGCCGATCCCAAGCACGATAAACGCTATTATTGACAGAACAAAGTGTACGATCACTGAAAGCAAGGCTCCGAGTCCCGCGCTTTTTGCGCTGTTCGGCTTGCTTCTGTGCCATGCGATAAAGAGGATAAGTCCGATGAGCGGGAAGAAGAACCCCAGGATCCCCCATCCGATGCTCCCGCTGTCTCTTACCACATTTTCATCGTAATCATATGAATACCTGCCTGCCTGATCGCTGTCATATGTCTGGTCATCATCCTGTACGCTGACAATATCTGCAGCATCGCTTTCATGCTGCTCTTCCTGCGCCTCGTCACTCTTGGCAAGCAATGTAGGGATAACTGTCGTCCCTGCAAATGTATTAATCTCTTCCTCTTCCGGAAGCAACTCATCCTCTGCGCTTTCCGGCTGGCTTTCCTTAGGTTCAGGTTCTTCTGACTCTTCCTCTTCTTTGGCTTCAGGTTCTACTGGCTCTTCCTCAACTGGTTCTTCAGTTTCAGGCTCCTCTTCGGGTTCGGGTTCAGACTCTTCGGCCTCCTCTGCTTCTTCTACTACTTCTTCGGGCTCTTCCTCAACTGGTTCTTCAGTTTCAGGCTCTTCTTCAGGTTCATCTGGCTCCTGTTCTTCCTCGGGTTCAGGCTCTTCTTCAACTGCCACTTCCTCGACAGGTTCTTCTGCCTCAGCCTCCTCGGTTTCCTCCTCGGTCTCCTCTTTAGCTGACTCTTCGGATTCAACTTCTTCCGGTTCCTCCTCGGCTTCTGGCTCCGCTTCTGCTTCTTCAGCTTCTTCAACCAGTTCTTCTGATTCAGCTTCTTCTACTGGTTCTTCAGCTTCGGCTTCTTCAACAGTCTCCTCTGTTTCTGGCTCTTCCTCGGTTCCTTCCGGTTCATTTTCCTCTTCCGCCTGTGGTTCTTTTTTATCTTCAGCCTCAACTTCTTTGTCTATATATTCCGCAAAGCCCTCGGACTCGACTTCATCTACCGGCTCCATACTTTCGCCATCTGAAGATGAAACATAATCCACATTGGCACTCCATCCTGAATATGAGGAATACGTGACGATATTTGGCACGTCCGCTTCAGCTTCCTCTGTTTCAGCCGACTCGGATTCCTCAGTTTCTACGGCTTCCGTTTCTTTCGGCTCTTCTGACACCTCTTCTGCTGTCTCTGCCGCCTCAGCTTCAACTACCTGTTCTTCTTCAGGTTCAGGCTCTGCAGCTTCCTGAACGATCTTGTCTTTTTCAGCGTCCAGCATAGTTCCACAGTTTACACAAAACCATGTGTTATCGTTATATTCAGCTCCACAGTTCGGGCACCTTAACATATCGATTCCCCTTTCCAATACGCATATTATGCCAATTTACATCTTGATTTTATAACAGCATCTTTCAAAACGCAAGTAACCATCTGATACTGCATCTGCCATACAAGCATACAGTTGGACCCGCACTTTATGGTGGTGACTCATACCAAAATGGTGGTGCTGCTGCCACCAATTTGAACTGTACCCCTTTTTGTAGAGTCTAAATCGTTGTTTTCCGACTGTAGTAT
>CAYMBU010000058.1:9666-10177 GCA_964388765.1 uncultured Eubacterium sp. | reverse complement strand
TTGCGCCTTCCTTCATGAAACGTCCGTCAGGCACCACGAATGTCTTCTTGATCGTGTTATTCACCCTGATCGCAATGTCACGGCAGAGCTCGATGTGCTGCTTCTGGTCACTGCCTACAGGAACGATGTCCGTATCATAGAGCAGAATGTCAGCTGCCATAAGGACAGGGTATACGAGAAGGCCGGTGCCGACTGATTCTTTGCCGCCGCTCTTAGCCTTGAACTGAGTCATTCTGAAGAGCTCTCCGGTATATGAGCTGCATGCGAGCACCCATCCGAGCTGTGCGTGACCGGGCACCTCAGACTGTACAAAAATGATCGATTTCTTTGGGTCTACACCTACTGCCATATAAAGAGCGGCCAGATCCAGTATATGTTTTTTCAGTTCCTTCGGGTCTTGCGGTACTGTGATCGCGTGTTCATCCACTATGCAGTAGATGCAGTCATTATCATTCTGAAGATCGACGAACTGCTTGATCGCGCCGAGATAGTTTCCTAGATGAAGACTTCC
>CAYMBU010000058.1:9390-9656 GCA_964388765.1 uncultured Eubacterium sp. | reverse complement strand
TGTACGCCCGAAAAAACTCTCTTTCTTCTTTCAGGTTTAGCTTCTGCAGCTTTTACTTCATTTTCAGCCATTGATGTTATTCCTTTCATGTCTATATAACTTACAAATTATATCATCTCGCGATGCTTTCGGTCAAGGGTACACGAGCTGTAAGGCGATCCAGTAAAGAGTATGTATATTCTAAAATAATATTGCATTTTTATGCACTATATGATAACATACATACTATATTGGAGAAGTATTACGGATATGGAGGAAAGGCTTGA
>CAYMBU010000058.1:0-9380 GCA_964388765.1 uncultured Eubacterium sp. | reverse complement strand
GAAATATAAGGTTTTCATAGACGGCGGCCACGGCACGACAGGACTTGAGATACGTGACAGGCTGGCGGACCGTGACGACATAGAAATACTGGAAATCGAAGAGTCTCTGAGAAAAGATCTGGATGCCAGAGTAAAGATCGCAAAGCAGGTTGATATAACTATGATGTGCCTTCCTGACGCGGCTTCTGCAGAGTTTTCTGATGCACTTCCGGACGATGTCAGAGTGATAGATACGTCGACCGCTCACAGAGTTGATCCGGGATGGGTATACGGGATGCCGGAGCTGGATCAGGACAGACGCAGTATGATCAGAAACGCAGCAAGAGTAGCGAATCCCGGATGCCATGCTACCGGCTTCATAGTACTTGCGAGACCTCTTGTTGATGCCGGGATCATACTGGAAGACGCCGGCCTCAGATGTTTCTGCATAACGGGATACTCCGGTGGCGGAAGGAAGATGATAGAAGATTACGACCGTAAACATGCGGACAATATCGTTGTCAGTCCGGCTCAGTATGCAGTGGGTCAGTCGCATAAACATCTTCCTGAAATGAAGAAGATGTCAGGGCTTGTAAAAGAACCTGTATTCTGCCCGGTGGTAGGTGACTTCTACAGGGGTATGGTGATGACTGTGGAGCTTCAGGCGGATGAACTGAACGGATACAGCGCCGATGATGTCAGATCGGCATATGAGGAAAGATACAGAGAAGAGCCTTTGATAAAGATAACAGACGGTCCGGACAGCGGTTCCATTTACAGCGACGAGATGGCAGGCTCGGACGGGATCGAGATCATGGTCCTTGGAAACAGCGAGAGGATCATTCTGGTTTCAAGATTCGATAATCTGGGTAAAGGCGCGTCAGGCGCCGCAGTGCAGAATCTCAACATAATGCTTGGAACAGATGAGCTGAAAGGATTAAAGATATAGCAGGGAAGGCAGGGAGAGAATATGCTTATCGAGAAGGGTGGAGTGACGTCACCTAAGGGCTTCAGGGCTTCAGCCGCGTATGCAGGCATAGGAGACGACAGCGTTAAAGGTGATATCGCGATGATCGCGAGCAGTGTCGTGGGAAACGCCGCGGCAGTCTATACGAGAAACAAAGTAAAGGCAGCACATATCAGCGTGATGAAGAACCATCTGGAAAGCGGTATGGCTCAGGTAATAGTGTGTAACAGCGGAAACGCCAACACATGTACGGCAAACGGCAGGGAGATAGCTCAGAGAGCGTGTGAGATCGCGGGGCGCGAGCTTGATATAGATCCGGTATTCATTCTTCCCGCATCCACAGGGATCATCGGCGTCCAGATGGGGGCTGCGCCTTTTGAGAAGGCTATACCTGAGCTTGTGCAGGGTCTTTCAAGAGATAATGGAACTGCAGCGGCAAAAGCCATTATGACCACAGATACCGTGCCGAAAGAAGCAGCTGTCAGCTTCTTGGCGGGAGGAACAGAATGCGTGCTCGGCGCCGTCGCAAAGGGAAGCGGCATGATCCACATCAATATGGGGACCATGCTCTCGTTTATGACTACAGATGCGGCAATAAGTACCGAGCTTCTCCAGAAAGCGCTGAATGAAGAGATCAGGGACAGCTACAACCAGGTGAGCATCGACGGAGATACTTCTACCAACGATACTCTTGCCATCATAGCGAACGGCGAAGCCGGCAATGTGATGATAGACAGAGAGGGCGCTGATTACGACAGCTTCAGGGCTGCTCTGCATGAGATAAGCGTGGAGATGGCCAGGAAGATCGCCGGGGACGGCGAAGGATGCACCAAGCTGATCCAGGCTCATGTAAAGAACGCTCCGGGCAAAGAGGAAGCAAGAGTCATATCCAGAAGCATAATATGCTCAGACCTTGTAAAAACAGCGATCTTCGGAGAAGACGCCAACTGGGGGAGAGTGCTCTGTGCGATAGGATACGCTCAGTGTGATTTCTCAGCGATCAATATAGACGTTGATCTAAAATCAGCAAGGGGAGTGCTTCCTGTATGCAGAGGATCTTTCGCAGAGGCTTTTGATGAAGAACTTGCAGAAAAGATACTTGGAGAAGAGGAAGTAGATATCGAGGTCGACCTGCATGACGGGACTGAGGAAGCATATGCATGGGGGTGCGACCTGACATATGATTACGTTAAGATAAACGGTGAGTACCGTACCTGATGGGAGACATGAAATGATAAAGCAGGAATATATCGATAAGGCAAGCGTCCTGATAGAGGCGCTGCCGTATATCCAGAGATTCAACAGACAGATAATCGTCGTGAAATATGGCGGAAGCGCAATGCTGGACGAGGAACTCAGACAGAGTGTGATCGAGGACGTGGTGCTTCTCAAGCTTGTCGGATTCAAGCCGGTCATCGTCCACGGCGGAGGGAAAGAGATCAGTAAATGGCTGACAAGAAGCGGAGTGGAAACGAAGTTCTACGATGGCCTGAGGATCACTGATACTGATACGCTTGACGTGGCCGAGATGGTACTCGGCAAGGTGAACAACGAGCTTGTATCCAGAGCTGAGTCCCTGGGCATCAAAGCCGTTGGCATCAGCGGTAAGGACGGTAATCTTCTGACCGCGGAAAAGAACGAGCCGGACGGTAAAGATATCGGTTATGTTGGGAAAGTGACAGATGTCGATCCGAAGATCATTTACGACCTTCTGGATAACGATTTTCTGCCGGTCATCTATCCTATCGGAAAGGGAGCTGACGGGCAGGGGTATAACATCAACGGCGACCATGCAGCAACAGCCATAGCAAAAGCCCTTGAAGCGAACAAGCTGGCATATCTGACAGATATCGTAGGCGTATGCACTGATCCAAAAGATCCTGATACTCTCATATCAGAACTGTATTCTGACGATGCCAAGAAGCTGATCGAAGACGGAACAGTGAAAGGCGGCATGATACCTAAGCTGGAAAACTGCATCGAGGCGATAGAAGCCGGCGTAAAGCGGGTGCACATACTGGATGGCCGTATCCCGCACTGTCTGCTGCTTGAGATATTCACAGATAAAGGTATCGGCACAGCAATAATGAACAGTAATGAGAAAAAATACTACAGTGGAGAATAGCTGAAGATCTGGTGTCACTGTTGGAATTCCGGCGGTTACACCAGTTTGAAATGGAGGCTGCAAATGAATTCAGCAGAGATAAAAGAAAACGATAAGAAATATATCGTAAACATGTACAGGCGCTTTGACATGGCAGTCAGTCACGGTGAGGGCGCGACTGTTTTTGATGTCGAAGGCAGAAAATATATCGATATGACCGCGGGGATCGGCGTGATATCCATGGGGTATGCGGATCCGGGCTGGATCAAAGCCGTCAGCGGGCAGCTTGAGAAGTATCAGCATGTTTCCAATCTCTTCTATCAGGAGCCGGGAGCAGTGCTTGCAGAAGAACTGGTAAAGAGGACAGACATGTGCAAGGCACTTTTTGTCAATTCGGGTTCTGAAGCAAATGAAGCCGCCTTCAAGATCGCTCGTAAATACGGGAACACCATAGCAAAGGGCACCGGAAAGCCGGGAAAGATGGACTTCACATACGGTGTCTTTAAAGGAAAGGCTCCGGAGAGCTTTGATAAAGGAAGGAATGCGATAATATCGCTTAAAGAATCGTTCCACGGCAGGACGATAGCCGCGATAACCGCTACGGGTCAGGATAAGTATCATAAATATTTTGATCCGTTCGCACCGGAGTTCTATTATGCAGAGCCGGGAGATCTGAAAGGGCTTACGGATCTGGCTGCCGAGGTCTATCCGTGTGCCGTGATCATAGAGCTCGTACAGGGCGAGGGCGGAGTGAATGTGCTTGATAAGGACTATGTAAAAGGCGTTGAAGCTTTCTGCAAAGAACATGATATAGCTTTGATTATAGACGAGGTACAGACCGGAATCGGAAGGACCGGGTCTTTGTTTGCCTTCCAGCAGTATGGCATAGAGCCTGACATGGTGACATTCGCCAAGGGAATAGGAAACGGACTTCCGATCGGTGGAGTGATATGCAATGAGAAGTACGCAGATGTGCTGCAGCCGGGGGATCACGGATGTACCTATGGCATGAATCCTGTCTGCTGCTCGGGTGCCAGCTACGTGCTCAGCAGGATCGACGACGAATTTCTGGCTGATGTCAGAGAGAAGGGTGAATATATCAGAAAAAGGCTGGAATCGTTTGGCGAAGTTGAGAAGACCACAGGACTTGGCCTTATGATCGGCGTAGTCCTGAAAACCATGGATCCGTCTGAGACATGCGTAAAACTGCTTGAGAACGGAGTAATGACGCTTACGGCAGGAAATAAAGTGAGACTGCTTCCTCCACTTGTGATATCATATGAAGAGATAGATGAAGCGATGAAAGGCTTTGAAAAAGTGCTTGGATAAAAATGTGTTTCTGATACACAGGAGGATCTCATGAACGGGTACAAAAAGGATTACGGACTGGAAAAGAAGTTCTTCGAATTCACTGACATGAGAGAGCTCATGGAGTATGCGTCGAAGAAGTACGCAGACCATATTGCTTTCATAACCAAGACCAGGCGCTCGCCGGAGCCGGAGTATAAGAATACTACTTACAGCGAGATGTTCCGTGAGATGGGATATCTAGGGACGGCGCTCCTTAAGCGCGGCCTGAAGGATGAAGCAGTCGCAGTCGTAGGCGAGAACAGCTATCAGTGGGTATTGTCAGACATGGCAGTGGCTTGTGGAGCCGGAGTCGTGGTGCCGCTTGACAAGGCGCTTCAGAAGGATGAGCTCCTGAGCTGCTTCAACAGGAGCCATGCCAAAGCTGTGTTCTACGACAAAAAGCATGCGGCTATGCTGAGGCAGATATTCGATGAGAATTCAAGCGAGCTCACGCAGGCGTTTGCGTTGGACGGAGCAGAGCTTCTGGAAGAAGGCCATGAAGATACATTCTGTACTCTAGAAGATCTTCTTGCTGAAGGCAGGGCTTCAGTAGAATCCGGAAACAGAGATTATCTCGATGCTGAGATAGACAGAGAGAAGATGTCATATCTTCTGTTCACATCAGGAACGACCGAGCGGTCAAAAGCTGTAATGCTGTCTCATAAGAATCTGATGAGCTGCAACTACGGCATGAACTGTGAAGAACTGTTCTTCCATGATGACATCGACATGATGATCCTTCCGCTGCATCACATCTACGGATTCATGGGACTTGTTACGTTCCTGTCCCAGGGCCTGACGACCTGCTTCACAGACGGGCTGAAATACATCGCCAGGAACATGCAGGAGTATCACGTCTCAGTCATGATGAGCGTGCCGCTTCTTCTGGAGAATATGTATAAGAAGATCTGTAAAGGTATAGAAAAGCAGGGAAAGACCAGACAGGTAGAGATAGCGAAGAAAGTATGCAATGCTGCTGATAAAGTGGGCATCAATCTCCGTAAGATCGTATTTAAAAAGATCATAGACGAGATGGGAGGCCGTATGAGGTTCTTTATCAACGGAGCCGCGGCTCTGGACCCTGTCGTACAGGAAGGGCTGAACAGCCTTGGAATACTTACAGTACAGGGCTACGGCCTTACTGAAACTTCGCCGACGATCGCAAGCGAGACTTACAGATACATCAGGAAGGGCTCATGCGGCCATGTGATGCCGAACGTTGAAGCCAGGCTAGATGACAAGGATGAAGAGGGGATAGGAGAGCTCGTAGTCCGCGGCGACAACGTCATGCTCGGATACTACGATGATCCTGCGGCAACTGAGGAAGTAATGGAAGGCGGATGGTTCCACACAGGAGATCTGGCATATTTCGATAAGGATGATTATCTGTTCATTACAGGCCGTAAGAAGAACGTTATCGTTATGAAGAACGGTAAGAACGTATTCCCGGAGGAAATAGAGAACCTGATCAACTTCCTGCCGTATGTATCGGAAAGCATGGTATTCACGCAGAACAGGCAGAACGATTATGTATTGTGGGTAAAGGTAGTCTGCGATCAGGAATACCTGAGGGAACATGATCTTGATCAGGAGAAGGTCGAGGAGATGTTCGCAGAAGACCTGGATTCTATAAATGAGACTATGCCGGCATATAAGATGGTAAAGCGCTTCTTTATATCTGACAGGCCTACGATCAAGACGACGACGATGAAAACAAAGCGCCGCGAGGAGATAAAGCAGATAGAGGCGGAGCTTGAGGAGCGCGGTCTGAAAGAGCAGTGAATATGATCATGACAGTAAAAAAACGGGTGGACAATGGTCCACCCGTTTTCGTATGTTTCAGTATATGCTATTTCTCGATCTCCTTCAGGACATTGATCATCTCGATAGCACCGAGAGCACAGTCATAGCCTTTGTTTCCACCCTTTGAACCGGCACGGAGCAGTGCCTGCTCTACATTTTCTGTCGTGAGCACGCCGAACATTACAGGCATGCCGAACTTGAGCGAGAGCTGAGCTACTCCCTTTGATACTTCTGCGCATACATAGTCGAAGTGAGGTGTGTCGCCGCGGATAACTGTGCCGAGGCAGATGACAGCATCATACTTGCCTGATTCGCACATTTTCTGTGCTACAAGCGGGATCTCAAAAGCGCCCGGGCACCATGCGACGTCGATGTTCTCCTGCTTTACTTCATGACGCTTCAGTCCGTCCAGAGCTCCTCCGAGAAGCTTGTTTACGACGAGCTCGTTGAACCTGGCGCATACGATACCGATCTTTACGTCTTCTGATACAAGATTTCCTTCAAAAACGTTCATTTTTAATTCCTCCTGATAAATGATCTTATTATTCTCCGTCTTCATTGTTTCCGTCAGCATCGTCGTCGTAGTTCAGCAGGTGGCCCATTTTTTTCTGTTTTGTCTTCAGATAGAAGAGGTCCTGCGTCGTAGCCGGCATCTGGATCGGGACACGTTCTTTTATTTCCAGTCCGAACTCACTGAGCTCATAGACTTTCTGAGGGTTGTTGGTAAGGAGCCTCATAGTATGGACGCCGAGATCGCGCAGTATCTGCGCGCCTATGTAGTACTCGCGGGCGTCTCCCGGGAATCCGAGCGCAAGATTGGCTTCCAGGGTATCCATGCCGTTATCCTGCAGCTCGTAGGCTCTGAGCTTGTTTATAAGTCCTATGCCGCGGCCTTCCTGGCGCATATACAGTATTATGCCGCGGCCTTCCTTTTCGATCTGTTGCATGGCTGACTGGAGCTGCTGCCCGCAGTCGCATCTGAGTGAGCCGAAGGCGTCTCCAGTCAGACATTCAGAGTGTACTCTTACAAGAATGTCTTCGCCGTTACCGATGTCGCCTTTAACGAGCGCCACATGATGCTCGCCGTTGAGCTTGTTTACAAAAGCTCTTGCGCGAAAGATGCCGTATTTCGTAGGAAGCTTGGTATCCGCGACCTGTTCGACGAGATCGTCATGCTTCTTCCTGTAATCCTGCAGATCTTTTATCGTTATGAATTTAAGACCGTATTTTTTCGCCATATCGATAAGGCCGGGCGTCCTCAGCATTTTCCCCGAGTCTGCCATTACCTCGCAGCATATGCCGCATGGCTGAAGGCCGGCTATCTTCATAAGGTCAACAGTAGCTTCGGTGTGGCCGCTTCTCTCAAGGACGCCGCCTCTTCTGGCCAGAAGAGGGAACATATGCCCTGGGCGTCTGAACTCTGTCGGCTTGCTTGAAGGGTCTGCGCACATCCTTGCTGTAATGCCGCGCTCCTCAGCTGATATGCCGGTCGTTGTAGTGTAGTGGTCGATCGATACTGTGAAAGCTGTCTCGTGATTATCGGTATTCTCTGTGACCATCTGAGAAAGATTAAGCCTCTTGGCGATGCTTTCTCCGATAGGAGTACAGATAAGGCCGCGTCCGTGAACAGCCATGAAGTTGATATTATCTGTCGTCGCAAACTGTCCGGCGCATATAAGGTCACCTTCGTTTTCACGGTGGGGATCGTCAGAACACAGAATGATCTTTCCTGCCTTGAGGTCCTCAACTGCCTCTTCGATGGTATTGTACCTGAATTCTTCTTCCATGCCTTCCTCCTTAGTCTGATGTATCTATAAAAGCTCAAGCAGACCTTTGTCTGTTACAGGTTTCTCTATATCTGAGCTGTTGCCTTTGCTGCCATAACCCTTTTCAGCCAGCTTCTTTACATATTTTCCTACCACATCTGTCTCGAGATTGACTATAGAGCCGATCTTTTTATACGGCAGGATCGTCTGCCCGATAGTGTGAGGTATTATGGAGCAGCTGAATCCGGTACCGTCTGTTTTCGCGACAGTCAGGCTTATGCCGTCTATGGCTATGGAGCCTTTTTCAACTATAAGCTCAGCGATCTCATCGCTTGTCTCTATGTCATACCAGACGGCGTTTCCATCTTTTCTTATAGCTGTGATCTTTCCGGTACCGTCGATGTGGCCGGATACTATATGGCCGCCGAATCTTCCGTATGCCGGCATTGCCCGCTCCAGGTCGACCTTTGAGCCTGCTTTTGCGCCGTCAAGAGATGTCCTTGAGACTGTCTCAGGCATGACGTCTGCTGTGAAAGATGACTTCGTGAGATCTGTAACTGTGAGGCAGATCCCGTTCACGGCGATACTGTCTCCTACAGCAGTAGGGCATGTGTCGTCAAAGCCCAGGACTTTGTTGCATGCGACCTTCAGCCTGTATGACCCTCCGCCTTTTTTTACGGATTCTATCGTTCCTATCTCTTCAATGATCCCGGTAAACATTTCTGCTCCTTATCTCAAAAGACTTCCTTCAACCAGTATATCTCCTCCGACAGCTCTTACTTTACCGTTTCTCAGCCTGAGTGCTTCTGCCGGAGAATCAAAACCGCTGCCTGCGACTGGCGTCTTTGCTGCTTCACCTCCAAGTAACATAGGAGCTATGAAGCAGTATGCCCGGCATGCGAGACCGGATCTCAGTACAGACCAGTTAAGCGTGGCGCCGCCTTCGACCAGAAGAGAGTCTATCTTCATTTTTCCAAGCTTTCTCAGGAGATCCTCTATACTTACTTCGCCGTCAGGTCCTTTTTCACAAGTGAGTACCAGGACTCCATTATCTGAGTAAGGCTTTATCCTTTCCGGATCTGTCACAGAAGTTGCGATTATCGTTTTCGGCAGCCACTCTCTGTAATTCCCGTCTTCTCCAGAAGCAGTCGTAACTACTTTAGATGAGAGGGGAGTCCTCAGGTCTGTGTCACAGATCACTCTTACCGGGTCAAGGCCTTCCGCATCCCTTACGTTAAGCATCGGATCATCGGCCATGACAGTCCCTATACCAGCCATTATTGCCATGTGCTGTGCCCGCATCTCATGTACGAGTCTCCTCGACTCCGGAGAGCTAATCCATCTGGACTTGCTCGATGCAGAAGCGATCTACCCGTCAAGAGTCAACTCATATTTCATCGAGACGATAGGA
>CAYMBU010000057.1:0-10285 GCA_964388765.1 uncultured Eubacterium sp. | reverse complement strand
GAGGGAAAACAGAACAGACAGCTTAAAACTGTTTGACTTTTTATAGGAGTTAAAAATGGTAAAAATCAGACTTAAGAGAATGGGTGGACACAAGAATCCTTTCTACAGAGTGATCGTTGCAGATTCCAGAAACGCCAGAGACGGCAGATTCATCGAGGAACTCGGATACTATGATCCGATGGTAGAACCTCCTGTAATCAAGCTTGACGCTGAGAAAGCAAAGAAATGGCTGTCAACTGGAGCAAAGCCATCTGACACAGCAAGAGCCCTCCTGAAGAAGTCCGGCATCATCGAATAGTCCGGCTTTGGAAAGCGAGGATACAGATGGAAAAACTAGTAGAGACTATCGCTAAATACCTTGTAGACAGTCCGGACGACGTAACTGTGCAGGGCGTTGGCGAGGATGACAGGAATGAAGAAGTCCTGCAGCTTTCGGTATCTTCAGATGACATGGGTAAAGTTATCGGCAAGCAGGGCAGGATCGCCAAGGCGCTCCGTACAGTCGTGAAAGCGGCAGCTACGAAACAGCACCGTCAGGTGAATGTCGAGATCGTTTCAAACGAGGAGATGGCAGAAGCGGCAAACGCAGCAGAGCCTGAAGAATAGCATCATGAAAGATGTTGAAATAGGTATGATAACAGCGCCTGTAGGTATCAGGGGCGAAGTCAGAGTAAAGAGCTACGCCGGGGATCCGTCCAGATTCAGGAAGATCCATACGGTGGGGCTTAAGCTTCGCGGAAACAAAGGCGCTGTTACCGATTTTGCCATAGAACACGTAAGGAACTCAGGCGGAATGGTCGTTCTGAAGCTCGAGGGCGTGGACGACAGAAACGCTGCTGAACTTCTTCGGTCGGTTGAAGTCTTCATGGACAGAGACGACCTGGAAAAGCTCCCGGCAGGGCAGCACTACATCAGAGACCTTATCGGGCTTGACGTGGTCCTGGACGATACGGGCGAGAAGATCGGGAAGGTAGAGGATATCCTTACTGACAGGCCCCAGGACATATATGTGATCAGCCGTGACGGCGGCGACAGCTTCATGGTCCCGGGCGTACCGGAGTTCATAAAAGACATCGACGAAGACAGCGGAGTGATCCGCGTCAGCCTGATAGAGGGAATGTGCTAGAACAGGAGGGTTAAAGTGAAATTCGATATTTTGACACTTTTTCCTGAAATGTTTGCGCCGCTTGATCTCAGCATGCTTGGACGCGCTGTGAAGAACGGCCTTATTGCTTTTAACGTTGTCAATATCCGCGACTTCAGCCAGGACAAGCATAAGAAAACAGACGACACCCCGTTTGGGGGCGGACATGGGATGGTCATGATGACCGATCCCATTTTTCGTGCAATGAAAGCAATCGGCGTGGAGCCGGATGACGATGCGGCGGACGGAAACGTCGATGACGGATCTGATGCGCCGCGTCGCAGGGTGATCTATATGTCGCCGCGCGGGCGCCTTCTGAACAAAGCCATTATCGAGGATCTTTCGCACGAGGATGAGCTCGTCATCCTGTGCGGCCACTACGAAGGCGTGGACCAGAGAGTGCTGGATCATTTTGACGTTGAAGAAATCTCTGTCGGAGACTATATCCTTACCGGCGGAGAGCTTCCTGCAATGATCCTCATCGACTCGGTGGCGAGGATGATCCCGGGAGTGCTTGCCAAAGAAGAGGCGGCGCTGGACGAATCCGTGTATTCAGGGCTTCTTGAGTACCCGCAGTACACGCAACCGAGAGAGTACGAAGGGCTGGAAGTGCCGGAAGTGCTCCTTAACGGGAACCATGAGCTCATCGACCTCTGGAAGTTTGAGCAGTCGCTCAGGATGACCAGAGAAAGACGTCCGGATATGTTTGAAAAATTCGTGTCTGAAGTCGAGTCAGGGGCGCGGAAACTCAACAAAAAAGAGCGTAATATCCTGATAAAGATCCAGGAAGAATAATCGACTACAAATTGATAAAAAATAATAAATAATCATAGAAAATGCACTAAATATGGTGTAGTATATATGACGAGGGGTTAGGCTTATGAGCAAGAATAAACTGAGTCCCGTCGTCATTTTGTTTATTGTGGCAGCGGTGCTCTATGGAATTATATACATCCTTCCGCGCGTCACCGGCGTGCTCAGGTCATCATATACGGCAGAATACGGCGAGCTCAAGACTTTTGATAAAACAGAAGGGTATATCGTAAGGAACGAACACGTATACTTCAGTACTGTGACGGGAGCCGCGAACCGCTATATCAAAGAGAACAAGCTGGTAAGAAAAGGCACCAGGATCATGGAGGTCAACGCAGCAGGGAAGGGGAAGACAGACAGTGAAGTCCAGGCGCTCGACACGTCGCAGAAGGGAACCGCCACATACGGTTCCATAAGGGACAATGTTGAAGGAGAACGCCATATAGATACAGATGATTTCGTGACCGAGCACGAGGGTATCCTTTCGTATCATGCTGATGGAAACGAGTCGCTGCTCACACCGGACAACATGAACAGCAAGAACAAGGCTTTTTTCCAGAAGCTGAAGAATGCAAGCGACCTGGAGCTGAAGAATGAGATCGTTGCCGAGACAGATCCTGTGTTCAAGATCTGTGACAGAGCCGCGTGGTACATCATCTGCTATATCCCGAGGGAACACGCGAAGAGATACGCGGAAGGCACCAGGCTTGATGTGCGGGTGAACGATGAGAAGACGATAACCGGCACCGTATACAAGATCACGGACGAACGGAGAGAGAAGAAGCTCATCATCAAGACCAGCTACTACTACAAGTACTTCGCCACACTCAGGAAGATAGATGTTGAAGTCATCACATCTGACGTGATGGGGCTTTTGATAAGCAACACAAGCATAGTAGAGAAGGGCGGAAAGAAAGGCGTATTTGTGCGCCAGAAGACAGGAAAGTACAAGTTCGTCCCTATCAATGTCATCGCTACAGACGGGACGCAAAGCGCGATCTCACCGTCTCAGTTCAGAGACAGCGACGGCAATACAGTAACTACGGTAAGAAGCTATGACGATATACTGAGGCGACCCGACCGCAAGGCCGCGTGACCCTGCAGTGGAGAGTCGTTCGGGTGATCGGAAAATGTCGATAGCAGGAAATATAGAGAGAGTAAGAGAGATCATAGCGGAGGCAGCGGAGAAAAGCGGGAGGACCGCTGACGACGTGCTGCTTCTGGCTGTGACCAAGCTCCATTCACCGGAGGAGATGAATGAGGCGATAGACGCCGGCGCTACAGACATCGGCGAGAACAAAGTCCAGGAGGTACTGGAGAAATATGACAAGGTCAAGCCTGTAAGGTGGCACCTGATCGGACATCTCCAGACCAATAAGGTAAGACAGATAATCGACAAGGTGGTCATGATCCATTCGGTGGACAGCCTGCACCTTGCCAGAGAAATAGAGAAGCGTGCTGAGCAGGCGGGGATCACGATGGACATACTTATCCAGACAGATCCTGCGGCGCAGGAGACTAAGTTCGGGGTGGACCCTGCGGATCTCAGCGGGCTCATAAGAGACATAGCGGCGGAATGTCCGCATATAAAGGTCAGGGGGCTCATGTGCATCGCGCCTTTCTGTGAAGACCCGGAAGATACCAGGCCGTTCTTCAGAGAGGTGAAAAAGATCTTTGACAGATGCAGGGAGGAATTTGACGGCGAAGGGAACGTCGACATGAAATACCTCTCGATGGGCATGACCAATGATTTCAGGATCGCGGTCGAGGAAGGCTCGAACCTTGTAAGGGTGGGTACGGCAATCTTCGGTTACAGAGATTATAGAAAAGAAGAAAAATAAAAAGGAGCTAGGAGGAGCAAATGAGTATTGGTGACGCGGTGAAGAATCTTATCGGTATCGACGACGAGGCTGATGAGGAAAAGATCTCGAAGAACGAGGTCAGGGAAGCAAAAGACAAGCTGAAGAAAGAGAAAGACAAGAACAAGCACATAGATGAAACAATATCTGCAGGGAAGCAGCACAGCGCGCCGGAACATTTCGCGCCGTCAGCACCTCAGCAGAAAACACCAGCGGTAGAAAGGAGATTTTCAGTGACTAACACAGGAGCATTCAAGCTCGTACTGATCGAGCCAAAGAGTTTTGAAGAGTGTCCGAAACTCGTAGACAGCCTTAAGGCGCACAAGCCAATCATTATCAATCTGGAGCACCTGAGCACAGATGTGGCCAGAAAGATATTCGACTTCCTTTCCGGAGCTACATATGCTCTTGACGGGAACGTGCAGAAGATCGCAAGCAACATCTTCGTATTTGCTCCTCAGAATGTGGATATAGCCGGCGGTAAGAGAATGAGCGATGAGTCTCGTTTCGATTTTACCAACGGAGGAGATAAAACAAAGGAAAAGAGTGATCCGGCAACGGATCCGGATAACCCGTGGAGATAGGGGTACTCAGCGGGATATCTGCAGTAAAAGAAGGGGGATACTATGATCACACCTAATGATATTGAAACGAAAGTATTTTCGTATTCTGTCAGAGGTTACAACAAAAGAGAAGTAGACGAGTTTCTGGATCAGATCATGATCGACTATCAGGCGCTCCTTGATCAGAACGCCAAGATGCTCGAGCGTGTGCATGTGCTCCAGAAACAGGTATCGGATTCTAAGGATCCGGCCAATATGACCCGTGACGCCAAGCGCCTGATGAACGACATTTCTGCAAGTGCTGAGCAGAAGGCTGAGATAATCATCAAAAACGCGCAGCATGACGCGGAGAACATCGTGAGAAACGCCAAGAACTCTACTTCGCAGGCAGATGAGGACGCAGAAAGGCTTCGCCGCAAGGTCGAGAAGTTCAAGCTGCGCTACAAGCAGCTGCTGGAGGAAGAGCTCGGACGTCTGGATGATTCATCGGAGGATCTTCTTGACGACCTGAGAAAGGACTTCTTCCCGGGATACATCTATGGAAAGGCTGAGAACGCTGAATTCACCAAGGTGGCAGGATCCGCTGAGGTCGATGATATGATAGCGGACCTTCCTGACGTGGAGCCTGAAGATGAGGCCGCCGCACATGAGTACAGCGAAGCTCTGGCTCAGGAGGAAGCTGAAGCTGAGGCCGAAGCCGAAGAAGCGCCTGCAGAAGAGGCTGAGAATCTTGAGGCCGAGCTTGAGGAAGAGGCGCCGGCAGACTTTGAAGAAGAGGCAGAGGCTGGATCTGAGCCTCAGGAAGAGCCTGATGAAGAACCTGAAGCAGAAGCGGGGGAAGAAGCTGAAGGCGAAGAAGAAACAGATGAAGAAGGCCAGGGGACTTTAAGCGAAGAAGAACTTTCCTACAGTGAATATCAGGAAGAGCCTGAAGAGGGGGCTCCTGAGGAAGCTGCAGAGCCTGAAGAGCAGGAAGAGGATGAAGAGGCTGAAGAAGAGGAACAGAAGGAAGACGATCCTCTTCTTGAGAAAGCCAGAGAAGCAAACGTCGACGTGGATGATCTTCCGGGATTCAGAAGCAGCGCGGACGACGTGAAAGATATCAAAAAGAACGCGTCACGTGAGACCATCGATATCACTTCCGGCATAGAGGAAGCCGAAGCTGAACAGACAGAGTCAGGCGCGGCACAGGCTGCTGAAAAGGCTAAAGAGCTGAAAGACACAGCGGCTAAATTCGTTAACGGTCTTTTCTCCAAGAAAGACTGATCATACAGTTTACAGAGCGGAGCGCACCGTAGTGCTCCGCTTTTTCATAGGGCTTTCATGATTTACTTATTGATTTCCATCGGAGTGATAGTGCTTGATCAGGCGACCAAGATGATGATCAGGCAGATGCCTCTCGATGGCGAGTACAGGATAATAGGGGAGTTCCTCCGTATAGTTCACGTTGAGAACAGCGGAGCTGCTTTTGGAATGTTTGAAGGGAACACAAGGTTCCTTCTGATACTGCCTGCCATCATCATAGTGGCGGCAGTCTTTTATATTCTGAGATCTTCCGGCGAAGGGCTGACAGGCAGGATGGAAAAGATATCGCTGACTCTGATAGTCGCAGGCGGGATAGGGAACATGATCGACAGATTTCTTTTCGGACACGTTACCGACATGATATCGTTCAGTATATTCCCGCCTGTGTTCAACGTTGCAGATATCGCTGTGACGTGCGGATGTGCCATCCTGATACTCAGTCTTCTGATCGACAACAGATTCGGCGGAAGCCGGGATGAAGATAAGAAAGAGTGACAGAGATAGACAGGTTCAGTTTCAATGTGCCGGCAGGAGCCGGGAGAATAGATGCGCTCATAGCCGAGATGCTTGAGGACATATCGCGTTCCAGGGCTCAGCAGCTGATCGGGCAGGGGATGGTAGTATGCGGCGGCGAAGTCGTGGATTCCAAGAAGATCAAGCCTGAAGCAGGGGCGCTTGTTGAAGTGACTGTGCCTGATCCTGAGCCTCTTAGCGTGGACCCTGAGGATATTCCTCTTGACGTGGTGTACGAGGACGACGACGTGATAGTCGTCAACAAGCCTAAGGGGATGGTAGTACATCCAGCACCGGGCAATCTCAGCGGTACACTTGTGAACGCGCTCCTGTATCACTGCGGAGATACTCTGTCGTCGATCAATGGGGTGAAGCGTCCCGGCATAGTCCACAGAATAGACAAGGATACCAGCGGCCTGATAATGGCGGCAAAAAACGACGCGGCGCACACAGAACTGTCGCGCCAGCTTTTTGAGCATTCCGTTACCAGAAGATATACGGCGCTTGTAAGAGATAACCTGAAAGATGACGAAGGCGTGATAGACGAGCCGATAGGCCGTGACAAGCTGGACCGTAAGCGCCGCGCAGTCGGTGGCTCCAACCCGAAGAGAGCCGTCACGCACTATAAAGTACTGGAACGTTTCGGGTCATGCACTCTTGTCGAGTGCAGGCTTGAGACGGGAAGGACGCACCAGATAAGGGTGCACATGGCATATATAAAGCATCCGCTTCTCGGCGACCCTGTTTACGGGCGCGGAAGCGAATCCATAAAAGCGCATGGACAGGCTGTACATGTACCGGAAGGACAGCTTCTCCATGCAGGAGTCCTGGGCTTCATTCATCCGCGCACAGGTGAATATATGGAGTTCAGGGCTGACCCGCCTGAAGATTTCCTGGAGTTATTGTCGCGGCTCCGTATTTGAACCGGATCACGCAGCAGCCATTTTTTGCAGCTGTATGACTTCGCTGCATAAGAAAGCGCGGCGGCGTCTGAGTTTCTCCATTCTGCTCTTTCGCCAGCCGCGCCAGATCCGTTGATGCAGTAAGCCCTGTTTCACGGGCATGAATATAATACCATTAGTTTTGATTGCTGATTACTGTTGCCGTGCCGGATGCCAGGCATTTTTTTCTGATTTTTCCGATCTATTTACATTCCTGTTACTGCAGTCTCTGTGCTCTTTCCCGGACCCGGTCTCGGTCCCCCTGATATAATCCAGGCACTTTTCACATACATAGCCTGCCCTGAACTTCCGGATGTTCCCGGTACCCCCGCAGAATGAACACTGTTTATCCATTGTCACGCCTCCTTACTCTCAGTATGCCGGATCTGTTTCCGGGTAGAATGTAAGGCCGTTCTATGGGGAAAACAAGAGGCTATTTTACATCTTGTCGAAAAAATGTATTTAAATGTCGTTTTACCGTATTTAAATGTTTTTGGGGTTTTCCGGCTCGCAGGGATCCACGTACACAGTTCTGTTATGAGTGAATATGACCTTTCCCGGCTTGGCTCCGGAAGGCTTCTTCACATACCGCACAGGGACGTAGTCCACAGGCACGTTCGCTGAGTTCTTTGCCTTGCTGTTGAGCGCTGCCAGCGCCGCTGCTTCGAATATGGCCGTTTCGGTTATCTCTCTTCCCTCAGTCCTCACAATGACGTGGGATCCTGGTATGTCCTTGGTGTGCAGCCAGTAGTCGCCTTTGGACGCCGTTTCCAGCGTAAGCACGTCGTTTTCTTTATTATTTCTCCCGATCAGGACCGTGAAGCCGTCGCTTGTCTCGTAGCGCTTAGGCTCCGCCTTGAACTTAGGCTTCTTCTGCCCGCGCGGACGGCGGACTTTGATGAAGCCTGTCTCTTCAAGCTCTGTCTTCAGCTCGTCAAGCCCCGAAATGCTGTCGGTATTCTCTATGAAAGTTATTGCCGACTCCAGATATTCTATGCCGGATTCTGTGTCTTCCAGCTGTATCGTCTTCTCTTTGACCGCAGTCTTGGACTTGGCGTAGCGCTTGTAATAGCTTTGCGCGTTCTTTGACGGCGACCACCTTGGATCGAGCGGTATCGTGACTTTGCTCCCGTCGTAGTAATTGTCGACCGTGACCGAATCCATGCCCTGGGTCATCATGCCCATGTTGGCGGTCAGGAGCTCGCCGTAGAGTCTCAGCTTGTCGGAATCCTCCGCTCTGAGAAGATCCTCCAGAAGACGCTGCTTCTTGAGCTCCAGCTTCTCCAGCGCCGCCTTCGCCTGCCTTAAGAGAGCGTTGGATCTCTGTATGATCCTGCTTGTCGCTTCTTTGTGATTGAAATAGTACTCCATCGCCCCGGACAGAGTTTCGAACGTAAGCGTCCGTCCGCAGCCCTCGTATCCGGACAGAGGGATTATGTGGAATTCACGCGGTATGCCTGCCTCGTCCTCGTATACACGCGCCGTGAAGCTGAGGCCGTCAATGCTCTGGAGCGTTTCATCGATCAAAGCCCTCCGGGACGCGCCGTCTGTCAGCGCCGCAAGCTCGTCTGCGACAGCAGGTGATATCCCGCCGATCGTGGACAGTATCTCTTTTCCGGATCCCCCGGCGTTTTCCAGGTCTTCTTCTGAAGCTTCATCAAAAGGAATCTTCTCCTGAACAGGCGGATATTCGTAGATCCGCCCCGGGAGTATTTCTCTAACCCTGTTGATGCCGGAAGGGACGCCTTTGATGCTTCCGAGGATCTTCCAGCCCTGAGCCACGTCGACCAGGATAATGTTGCTGTATTTCCCCATGATCTCGAAAATGAGCTTCTTCTGGACCATGAGCCCCAGCTCGTTCAGCCGCTCCAGAGTGAATTCGATGATCCTTTCCGAATCCTTCTGCTCGATCCTGATTATACGGCTTCCCTGAATATGCTTACGGAGCAGCATGCAGAACGGGTATGGCTCCTTAGGGTTCTCCGGGCTGGTGGTGATCAGTCTTACCGACGCACCCTGGCTCTGGCAGGACGCGAAAAGACGCATCTGATCTCTTCCTCTGCGGATGTTGATCACGACAGAGTCAGGCTCAGGCTCGTATATCTTATCTATTTTTCCGTCCGTGAGAGCATCCGACAGCTCGGCCGCGGCAGCCCTCGTCATTATTCCATCAAAAGCCATTGTCAGTTCCTTTCATGCTTTGCTCAAAGCATACGCTATACTGATTATATCACGGCAGCAAAGCCTTATGCATCCCGTAACCGTATCCATACTGTGCTTCATTGTGATATAATAAAAATAACATATATCAAATTAGAAACTATTCAGGTGGAGACTAATGAGTGACAACGATATCAATGATAAAGAGGGCATGAAAGCTGCTGCTGGGAGCCGCGACCAGCTGATCATAAAGACGAGCATCATAGGGATACTCGCCAACGTTTTCCTGGCGTCATTCAAAGCCGCGGTCGGAGTTCTTTCCAACTCTATCGCCGTTATTCTGGACGCCGTGAACAACCTGTCTGACGCTTTGTCGTCCGTGATAACGATCATAGGGACCAAGCTGGCAGGGAAAGCTCCGGACAAGAAGCACCCGCTCGGATACGGAAGGATAGAATATCTGAGCGCGATGATCGTAGCGGCGCTCGTCCTTTACGCCGGCATCACGTCTCTCGTCGAGTCGGTAAAGAAGATAATACATCCGGAGAAGCCGGACTACATGCTGCCTTCTCTCATAATCATAGCTTCGGCGGTCGTGGTCAAGCTGATCCTCGGCTGGTACGTGAAGAAACAGGGTGAGAAGGTGAATTCAGGCGCCCTGATAGCATCGGGAGAAGACGCCAGATTCGACGCGGTGCTTTCTGCGTCAGTTCTTGCTTCAGCGATAATCTATCTCGTGAGCGGGGTATCTCTTGAAGCCTACGTCGGCGTTCTGATCTCCTTTGTAATCATCAAAGCCGGTATCGACATGATGAAAGACACTGTGAACGATATTCTCGGACAGCGCGCGGACGTGGACGTCAGCAGAAAGATCAAGCGCGTTATTACGTCAGAGCTGGAGATCCGCGGGGCTTACGACCTGCTTCTCCATAATTACGGGCCGGACAAGAATTACGGATCTGTGCATATCGAGCTTCCTGATACGAT
>CAYMBU010000056.1:5957-10451 GCA_964388765.1 uncultured Eubacterium sp. | reverse complement strand
TTCACATGAAAAGTGTTGTCATTTTGTTGTCACTTTATCCAACAGCTTCTCAACTTTATTTGTGCGAAAACAGAGCTGAGCTCATATTGCCCAGCTCTGTTTTATATTACTGTCCTAACAATGTATTAATTTGCTTACTGCGAGCAAAGTCATCAGGCATCAAAATAACCAGCGTTTCCAGACCATTCCTGCTGATAAGCATGTCACCGTTATCATCGGTTTTCGATGACTTGATTATTTCTTCAACCAGTTCACTCAGCTGATCATTTTGTTCCTTATTCTCAATGATGTCAAGAAAAGCACTAAGCTTTGAGAGCTGCTCACTTTGGTCTTCATACTCTGTATCACTGATCTTGTTCATCTCGTGGGCTTTATCCAGCGATTCAGCATACTTATTTATCCTGTTGCAGTAATTCGGCCAGGTCTTTGATGTAAAATCGCATATAAGAAGATATTTGGAACGCATCTTCTGCAGAACAGTTGAACAGTTCTTCTTTGTTATATTAATCGCATTTTCGATATCTGCATACTCCGGATAGAAATAATATGTATCGCCATCCAGCCTGAAATATCTGTTTCTGACTATCTTTCCGCCCATGTCTTCATCATACGTGTAGCCGTTGTCTTTCTTCTCGACATGCTCCAGCTCGGCTTTGATGAAAGCATCATCTAACGCGATCTCTACATAATCGATATTTTCTGTTACAGGTGATGACAGTTTCTCCGGCTGCATGCGGATGACGACAAAAGCAGCGATAATAATAATGAGAACCGTGAAACAGGTCAGTGCTTTTTTAGTGCTTTTCATTTCTGCCAACCTGTTGATCATTTTTATTACCAAAATAATCGAGTAGCAGGTGTATCATGAAATCTATTGCCAGAGCTATTGGAAAAGCTATAGCCATAGATAATATTGTCAGGTTGCTATGAGATACTAAAAAGCCTCCTACTGCACCTAAAACAGCAACTAGCAGCATCCATTTAATATCCAGAACAGTCTTCTTTAAAGCGTTCATACAGTAATCCATTAGTTTGCCTCCCATTCCTGAACACACTTTCTTACACCTAATATTCTACCATTTGTATGTGATAGCATAAACCGTCGCAGCTATACAGAAAACTAATATACAGCTTCTAGCTTATCATTACAATCTTCATATGGAAATGTTCAATCGGGTACAAGACTTGATGAAAGCAAAAGAATCATTATCTGAAGAAGATTATGAGAGATGGAAGGATATCTATCCGGCTACTCTAGACGGCTCCAGAGTAAAGCGCTATAAGAATTATTAGAATTATTAGAATTATTAGAGTTATTAGACATATTCAGCTCTGTAACACAAATGCTTGCAATTGTGTTACATATGTGTTACTCTATATCTGAAAGAAGGGAGGTCATTAATATGGCTAGAACTGCAAACATCAATGTTCGTACCGAACCACAGACAAAAAGTGGCGCTGAGGCTATATACTCTAATTTCGGCCTGTCTCTATCAGATGCTATAAATGTTTTCCTGAACATGTCAATAATAGAAGGCGGTTTCCCTTTTTCAGTAAAACAGCCTAGATATAATCACGAAACAGAAGAGGCTATGGCAGAAGCAAGAGACATCATGTCAGGCAAGAAAAATGCAAAGCGTTACTCTAATGCTAAGGACTTATTTGATGAACTTGATAAAGAGGAAGACTGATGCTTACATTAGTTACTACTTCAAAATTCCGAAAAGACTATAAGCGTATCAAGAAGCGAAGCTACGATCTCGATCTGCTGGAAGCCGTTCTTAATACCTTGTTAAATGAGAAGCCTCTTCCTAAAGAGAATAAAGACCATTCCCTGACCGGAAACTATATCGGCTTCAGGGAATGCCACATTCAACCAGACTGGCTCCTGATATATGCTGTAAGTAATACAGAATTGATATTAACAGCATCCAGGACAGGAACCCACTCAGATCTGTTTGATGAATAAAGCTCAACGAAAAACCGCTGCAAAAATCGCAGCGGTTTCGCATTATTATATGAGTTTTTCAGAAAATTGTTGTCATTTGGTTGTCATTACGCGTTTCATATGACCTGTAACCGTTGAAATCAAGCTATTCTTCTTTCCAAAGTTATCATTCGAACTCGATAGTCCCAGGGGGTTTTGATGTGATATCGTAGAACACTCTGTTTACGTTATCGACCTCATTCACTATCCTTGTCGTGATTTTCTTCAGCACGTCCCATGGGATCTCAGCGGATTCGGCCGTCATGAAGTCCGTTGTCTTCACCGCTCTCAGCGCGATCGCATAGTCGTATGTCCTGAAGTCGCCCATGACTCCGACTGACCTGACATTGGTAAGTGCAGCAAAGTACTGGTTGATCTCTCTGTCGAGCCCTGCTTTGGCGATTTCTTCCCTGTATATGAAGTCTGCGTCCTGGACCATCCTTACCTTTTCTGGCGTGATCTCTCCGATTATCCTTATGCCGAGACCCGGTCCCGGGAACGGCTGGCGGAACACGAGATTCTCCGGAATACCGAGCTCAAGCCCCGCTCTTCTGACTTCGTCCTTGAACAGCATGCGGAGCGGCTCAATGATCCCCTTGAAATCCACATAGTCAGGAAGTCCCCCGACGTTGTGATGCGACTTGATCGTAGCTGACTTGCCGAGACCGCTTTCGATAACGTCTGGGTAGATCGTGCCCTGCACCAGATAGTCCACGACACCGATCTTCTTCGCTTCCTCCTCAAAGACACGAATGAACTCTTCGCCGATGATCTTCCTCTTATCCTCAGGCTCAGTCACGCCCTCAAGCTTCTTGTAGAATCTTTCATGTGCGTCCACGTGAACAAAGTTCAGATCGTATGGCCCTTCCGGTCCGAATACCTTATCCACTTCGTCAGCCTCGTTTTTTCTGAGGAGGCCGTGGTCAACGAACACACAGGTAAGCTGCTTCCCTATCGCTTTTGACATGAGCACAGCTGCAACGGATGAATCTACACCGCCGGACAATGCGCAGAGCGCTTTGCCGTTTCCGACCTTTGCTCTGATATCCTCGATCGTCCTTTCAACGAAGTCGTCCATCTTCCAGTCGCCTGTGCATCCGCAGACTTCGTATACGAATGCGCGGAGGATCTTATTGCCTTCCACTGTATGAGTTACTTCAGGGTGGAACTGCACAGCATAGTGAGCATGCTCTGCATCCTCCATCGCTGCCACCGGGCATACTGGAGTGCTTGCTGTGATCCTGAAGCCTTCCGGCGGCTCCGATATATAATCGGTATGGCTCATCCAGCCGATCGTTTTCTCCTGCACGTCTTTGAAAAGTCTGCCTGTCTTGTCAACGGCAATCTCCGTCTTGCCGTATTCGCTGACTTTTGCAGATTCTACTCTGCCGCCCAGCGTATATGCCATGAGCTGCGAGCCATAGCAGATCCCTAATACAGGAATGTCTGTATCAAAAAGCGCCTTGTCATAATGCGGCGATTGCGGATCGTAAACGCTGTTCGGCCCGCCTGTCAGGATGATGCCCTTCGGCTCCCTGGCAACCAGCTCCTCCAGCGGAGTTTTGTACGATAAGACCTCGCAGTACACGTTCATGTCGCGGACGCGCCTTGCGATCAGCTGATTGTACTGGCCCCCGAAATCGAGGACGATAATTAGCTCCTGTTTCATTTTCCCCTCTCAATTGGCCTGTCTGAAAAAACCGTTTTCAGCGAATTTCTATAGCTAAGTGATGTTAATATCAAAAGAACTGCTTGACTGACTGTATACCTTTTGACCATATATTAGTAAAAGCCACTACTTTTTTGAAGATTTTTCTCAAAAGGTATACCTTTATCCCTCGAATTCACCGTTTTTCAAGGGTATCAGGTATACCTTTTCAATGGTTTTTTATCAAAAGCGCTACCTTTTCCGGTTTTTTCCTGAAAAGGTATACCGCAATGCAAAACCGCGGATAACCAGCTTAATCCTTTATCGAATCCTGCGATGAATCGTAGATAATACTGACTTACCTTATTGCGTTCTGTGACGAATCACGCAGAATTACGTCGTGAGCTCCGCCTTCCACGATGGATGTCGCGGATACGAGAGTGAGCTTGGCGTTTTTCTGGAGATCCGGGATGTTCGTTGCGCCGCAGTTGCACATTGTCGACTTGACTTTGTTCAGCGATACTTCCACGTTGTCATGAAGCGGTCCGGCGTATGGTACGTATGAGTCAACGCCCTCTTCAAACTTCATCTTGCCGCCGTCTCCGCCGAGGTCATAGCGCTGCCAGTTCCTGGCCCTGTTGGAACCTTCGCCCCAGTATTCCTTAACGTAGTTTCCGTTTATGTTCAGCTTGTTGGATGGCGATTCGTCAAATCTCGCAAAATATCTTCCAAGCATCAGGAAGTCAGCTCCCATGGCGAGCGCGAGCGTCATGTGGTAATCGTAAACGATGCCGCCGTCTGAGCAGATAGGGATATATATTCCTGTCTTCTCATAATACTCGTCTCTTGCTTCTGCCAC
>CAYMBU010000056.1:559-5947 GCA_964388765.1 uncultured Eubacterium sp. | reverse complement strand
TACCCTTCTGCTCTCTTGTGATGCAGATGGAGCCACCGCCGATACCGATCTTGATGAAGTCGGCTCCTGCCTCAGCGAGGAAGTTGAATCCTTCTTTATCTACTACGTTTCCGGCGCCGATCTTTACGGAATCACCGTATTTCTCTCTTACCCAGGCAAGTGTGTTCGCCTGCCATACGGAATAACCTTCAGATGAGTCTATACACAGAACGTCGGCGCCTGCTTCAACCAGCGCAGGGATACGTTCTTTATAGTCTCTCGAATTCACGCCTGCTCCTACGACATATCTCTTGTTCTCATCAAGAAGCTCATTCGGATGACTCTTGTGGCTGTCGTAATCCTTTCTGAATACGAAGTATGCCAGTTTCTGATCCTTGTCTACGATAGGGAGTGCGTTCAACTTGTTCTCCCAGAGGATGTCGTTTGCTTCTGAAAGCGAGATCCCATCTTCGCCGTATACCAGCTTGTCGAACGGAGTCATGAATTCGCTGATCTTAGTCGACGGATCCATGCGGCTTACTCTGTAGTCACGGCTCGTTACGAGTCCGACAAGCTTGCTCTCTGCGGTCCCGTCTTCAGTGATCGCTATAGTGGAATGGCCCTTCTCGGCTTTTATGTTGAGTACATCCTGGAGTGTCTGATCCGGCCTTAAGTTGCTGTCGCTTCTGACAAAGCCCGCCTTGTAGTCTTTTACGCGTTTCACCATCGCAGCTTCATCCTCGATGGTCTGTGAGCCGAATATAAACGAAATCCCACCTTCCTTCGCGAGCGCGACTGCCATCTTGTCATCAGAAACAGCCTGCATCACCGCGGAGACCAGTGGGATATTAGCTACGAGCTCAGGTTCTTCACCTTTCTTGAATTTCGTTATCGGTGTCTTCAGCGAAACCTTGTCAGGAATGCAGTCTTCTGACGTATATCCCGGCACAAGAAGATACTCACTGAATGTTCTTGAAGGTTCTTTAAAGAAATGGGCCATTTTCTCCTCCTTTTGCTGTAAAATGCAATTTGTATTTGAACTATTTTAACGCACGGCGGGTGAAAAATCAACAGCCGGAAAGTGCTTTCTGATACACTTCTTCCAGTTCTCTGATGATCATGTCCTGTGCGTAATGAGTCCTCGCGTATCCCGCGATATCTTTCTTCCAGCTGACCTCGTCAGTCGCTTCTTCTATGTCAAGTATCCCCTCTATTTTGTCCGAAAGATCCACAGGATCCTCCGGCTTTGCGAGTATTCCGACACTCTTGTTCACAAAGTCAGGAAGCCCTCCCTGGTCAGACGCGACGACCGGTATCCCACACGCCATCGCTTCCAGCGCGACCAGTCCGAAAGGCTCGCGCCTCGACGGCACGACGCTGACGTCTGCTATATTGTACAGCTTCCTGAGTTCCTGCATGCTGACGTTCCCCAGGAATCTGACGTTTATCAGTCCGAGCTTTTCCGCCTGGTCCTTCAGCTTGTCTCTCTCTTCGCCGTCTCCCACTATTATCAAAAACACATCTTCCCGCCTGTCTTCTGTCAGCCTCATGGCATCGAGGAGCACGTCCACTCCCTTGAACCTGGCAAGCTTGCCGGCAAAGCAGACGAGCTTTTTACCGAGGTGCTCCTCTTCAGAGATACTATACTCCTTCAGGACCTCATTCCTGTCATGTACTTCCGGATAGAAAACAGACGGATCGTAGCCGTTTCTCATCATGACGATCTTGTCTGCGGCTTCAGGGAACCGTTCCCTGATCAGGTCACAATTGTCTTTTGATATTGAGATGACAGTTTTACATTCGTCCATCACCTTCTCGGCGTACTTCCTCATCTCCTGCCATTTATCGTAGCCCATGAGATCCGTCCCATGAGCGGTGAGCACGATAGGAATGCCTTTACCAACAGCTAATGACGGAAGTATCCATACATGCTGGCCGTGGATCACGTCAGGCCTGTCTTTTTCTATCTCCTCATCTATAGCCTTTGTGAAAGCAGCTTTGTACATCTCCATCTGATCAGCCGTGAGATCGCCGAACGACACCGTGCTCCTCGGATGCGTCGTAAAGCATGGGAAATTGAAAGGAAGAGCGCCGGGGACTTCTTCCGCTGATATATCAGCAGGAACTCCCTCGTCGTCCTTCGCGGAAAAGAAAACAGGGTGCAGCCTGACGCCCGGCACTTTTTCAAAGCTGTCCGTATTTTCAGGCAAGATCACTGTGACCTCGTGCCCCAGCTGCGCAAGATGCACCGCAAGATTTCTCGTATATGTCCCGCTTCCTGACCCGGCAAGCGGAAAGTGGTTTATCATCAAGATTTTCATAAACACATTATATCATGAAGCGTGTTTTTTAACTTGTGCATTTTTATACATAAAGTGTAAAAAATTATGGAGCTTATGTATAAGCCGTTTTTTGCAGCAGCCGGTCCGCCCGGCAAAAAGCAGTCTAAGTGGCATTTTTTGTCCAAAAATCCGGAAAAAACAGCGAAAAATGTTCACATATACAAACATTTTGAACTTCTGCCAGGCAAAACCAAATTGTCCGTAAAAAAAGTTATACATAATCGTCCCTTATTTTCGGCGATTATGTATAAAAAATCCCAACCTTGCTGAACACACTCAAAAGCGCCCTGTACGGCTGTGAACTACT
Source organism: uncultured Eubacterium sp. (assembly GCA_964388765.1). GTDB lineage: Bacteria > Bacillota > Clostridia > Peptostreptococcales > Anaerovoracaceae > Aminicella. The sequence continues at coordinate 3,319 of CAYMBU010000056.1, read as the reverse complement.
TGCCATACATCCGCTTAAGCGCCCGGCGCAGACACGAACTATCTACCATATGAATGGTATGAGCCTGTACCTCACGTGTTCACGGTACTCTGCATATCCCTCCAGACCCTCGGTCAAGACCTTCTCTTCGTTCTTTATCCTCTTTGCTATGATCGGTATGTACAGAATGGATATCAGGAATGACACAGGCGACCCGAGCACAAGCGGCATCGCAAGGAACATGAGAAGAGTCGCCGCGATAACGGACCATTCCGGCATGGTGATCCATCCGAACCTGTAATTGAGACCCGCGACGACAAAAGAAGCTATGAACATGACCGCGCTCATCGCCACGACCTCACGCTGCTCCATCTCTTTCTCCTTCATGTTGAGTCTCTTGCGGAGGAGATCCGGCCTTTTGAATATCATGTACATACCTGCGATAAACATTGGAATGAACAAAATCGCCATCAGAAGCCAGCCGTTCCGGTAACCGGCAGTTCCCGCCGGAACGAAAATAAGGAACGCCACCAGCAATGCGCCTGCTGTGACTCTGCTTATTGCTTTCACAAACAGCTTTCCGTCCATTTACGGTCCCCTCTGCTACTTCATTTTTATCGTGATAGTATGGCTCTTGCTTTCAGTATATAAATATTATATCACCTGAAACTGCAGCGGGGATAAAGCAACACTTTCTTTTTTCATAAAAAACAAAGTGCAGACAGTTTTCTGTCCGCACTCTGCGTATATATAACTTTTAAAGGAGAAAACAACTTGCTTCATATTAATCTGCATCTGCGGCCGGATCATTTGCCCGGCTCTACAACGAGTTCCTCTTCATAGTCTTTGCCGTAAGTATCGAGGAGAGTCTCTTCATACGCCGCGTGGAAGAAGTCTTCTGATCCGAGAGCCGTAAGCTCTTCGTTCAGCCATGTCAGAAGAGTCTCGTTGCCTTTGCTCACCGCCGGCGCTATCGTATCCTGACTGCCGAGCTCAGGGATGCCGACCGTATAGCCTTTGTTCTCGTTGGCGAACGCTATGACTTCTGTGTTGTCATTGGCCCATGCCGCCGCAGTGCCATTCTCCAGCGCATTCTTGGCGTTGGCGTATGTGTCGTACTTCTGGAGCTTTATGTCTGGAAGATTCTCTGTGAAATATGTTTCCGCAGTCGTCCCTGAGATCACGATCACCTCATCGTCTTCCTTCAGGTCATCCACATCCTTGATGATGCGGCTGTCCGGCGACACGACTCCGAGCGATACGTTCATGTACGGAAGAGCAAAATCCACTTTCTCCGCTCTCTCGTCAGTTACCGTGAAGTTCGCCAGTATGATATCTACCTTTCCTGTCTCAAGATACTCTACTCTGTTAGCGGCTTCTGTGGAGACGTAGTTTATCTTTACGCCCAGATCCTTACCCAGTCTCTCCGCAAGATAAATATCATAGCCCTGGTACTGTCCTTTCTCATCAACAAAACCGAACGGGCTCTTGTCGGAGAATACTCCAAGATTGATCTCCCCTGACTCTTTGATCTCGTCCAGTGTACGGTATACTTCTTTGCCGCCGGATCCGCCTTCTCCGCCTTTACCGCCGCACGATGTCAGGCTGACTGCCGTCCCTATCGTCAGTACCAGTATCGCTATAATTACTGTATATTTCAGAATATTGCTTTTCATTTCATACCTCCTGTTACTGTATCGCCGCGAATCCGTTCTGCAGATCCTCGATGATATCGTCTATGTTCTCTGTTCCTATCGACAGGCGGATCGTGTTCTGGCCGATCCCCTGATCCGCAAGCTCTTCATCTGTGAGCTGTGAATGTGTCGTCGATGCCGGGTGTATAACCAGGCTCTTCACATCTGCCACGTTTGCGAGAAGCGAGAATATCTCCAGATTGTCGATGAACTTCCACGCTTCCTCACGTCCGCCTTTAATGTTGAAAGTGAAGATCGAGCCGCCGCCGTTCGGGAAATATTTCTCATACAGCTCGTGATCCGGATGATACGGAAGTGAAGGATGATTCACTTTCTCCACCAGCGGGTGACTGCTCAGGAACTCCACTACTTTCTTTGTGTTCTCTGCGTGGCGCTCAACTCTGAGCGACAGTGTCTCTATACCCTGAAGCAGCAGAAATGCATTGAACGGTGAGATCGCCGCGCCTGTATCTCTGAGCAGGATCGCCCTGATATATGTCACAAAAGCCGCAGGCCCGACCGTGTCGGCGAATGAAACGCCGTGATAGCTCGGGTTAGGCTCCGCGATCTGCGGGTATTTCCCGCTTGTTTTCCAGTCGAATCTGCCCGATTCCACGATGATGCCTCCAAGCGTCGTACCGTGTCCTCCAAGGAACTTTGTCGCCGAGTGAACGACGATGTCCGCTCCGTGCTCTATCGGACGAATAAGATACGGCGTTCCAAACGTGTTGTCTATCACGAGCGGGAGTCCATGCTTATGGGCTATCTCAGCTACAGCGTCAATATCAGGGATGTCGCTGTTCGGATTTCCGAGTGTTTCCAGGAATACCGCTCTCGTATCATCTTTGATCGCATCTTCTACCTCAGAAAGGTCGTGAGCGTCGACAAAAGTGGTTTTGATGCCGTACTGTGGAAGCGTATGTTCAAAAAGATTGAACGTCCCGCCATATATCGTTTTCTGCGCGACTATATGTCCTCCGTTTGCCGCGAGCGCCTGGACGGTATATGCTATCGCTGCCGCACCGGACGCTACCGCGAGCGCCGCTGAGCCTCCTTCAAGCGCCGCGACTCTCTCCTCAAGAACTCC
>CAYMBU010000056.1:0-549 GCA_964388765.1 uncultured Eubacterium sp. | reverse complement strand
TGATGTGGATCCGGAATTGGAAGAAGAGATAAAAGATATTGCCCGGATCCGCAAGTCCGAACCTGTCGGCTGCGTGCTGGCTGTTATGGAATACGTATGCTGTTGTCTGATAGATAGGAACTGCTCTTGAATCTGTAGCAGGGTCTGCCTGCTCCTGTCCTACGTGAAGCTGTAATGTCTCAAACCTGTAATTACTCATTTTATTCTCCTTTTCATCTTTACCCGGGCGCCTTGCAGCCCGGTCAGTGTATCCGGGTCCTTCCCCCGTTTTGCCCGTAAAAATCCGGGCGCCGTTATATTAAGCTCCCGGACTGATGGTTTACACTTTATGACATACAGCCTCTACCTGTTAAGACTGGTCCGACATCGTGTATCGGCAAGGCGCGGATAATCAGATCCTGACGCCCCGGTCCTGTTCCATGTCCGGGAGATCAGCATTCGCATACACATCTTACAGGATGTTTTCTCATATGATCTTCTGATCATTTTCCGTGCCTCCTTTCTCTTTATGGTCTAAAGATATCATTATATACCTATCGTGTCAATAGG
>CAYMBU010000055.1:9738-10557 GCA_964388765.1 uncultured Eubacterium sp. | reverse complement strand
ATGTAGTAGTAGGACTGAGACCTGGATCAAAGCACGAGCAGAAGGCTAAGGATTTCGGACTTGAGGTAATGGACATTGACGACGCTGCAGAAGCAGGCGACATCGTAATGATGCTTGCTCCGGACGAGCTTCAGTCCAAGATCTACAGGGAACATGTAGCAATGCACATGCATGAAGGCAATGCACTTGCTTTCGCGCACGGCTTCAACATCCACTTCCAGCAGATCATCGCTCCTGAGGGAGTAGACGTTATCATGATCGCTCCTAAGGGACCTGGTCATATCGTAAGAGAGCAGTACACACAGGGTTCAGGAGTTCCTTGCCTGATCGCTGTAGAGCAGAACCCAAGCGGAAAAGCCAAGGAGATCGCTCTCGCATATGCTGCAGGTATCGGCGCAGGAAGATCCGGTATCCTGGAGACGACATTCAGAGAAGAAACAGAGACAGACCTGTTCGGAGAGCAGGCAGTTCTGTGCGGTGGTGTCTGCGAGCTGATGAAGGCTGGCTGGGAGACACTGGTAGACGCCGGATATGCACCTGAGATGGCATACTTCGAATGCATCCATGAGATGAAGATGATTATTGACCTTATCTATGCAAAGGGATTCGGTATGATGAGATACTCCATTTCCAATACTGCTGAGTATGGCGACTATGTATCAGGACCTAAGGTAATCACCAAGGAGTCAAGAGAAGGAATGAAGCAGATCCTCGCTGATATCCAGAGTGGTAAATTTGCTTCAACATTCATTCAGGAGATGAACGCAGGCGGAAAGGCCAACTTCCTCACAATGAGAAAGGTATAGGCTGAGCATCCTG
>CAYMBU010000055.1:0-9722 GCA_964388765.1 uncultured Eubacterium sp. | reverse complement strand
AGATGTCAATAAGCAGTGAGAATGTAACAAAGGGACTGGAAAGGGCTCCGATGAGAAGCCTGTTCTACGCCATGGGATATACCAAGGAAGAACTTGAGAGACCTCTCATTGGAGTGGTATCCGCACACAGCGAGATCATTCCGGGACACATGCATCTGGATAAGATAGCAGAAGCTGTCAAAGCCGGCGTCAGGATGGCCGGAGGGACACCGATCATGGTGCCTGCAATCGGAGTGTGTGACGGGATCGCCATGGGACATGTGGGAATGAAATATTCTCTTCCTTCACGTGAGCTGATCGCAGACAGCGTTGAGACACTGGCTCTTGCTCATCAGTTCGATGGTCTGGTGCTTATCCCTAACTGTGACAAGATAGTACCGGGTATGCTCATGGGAGCATGCAGGATCGATCTTCCTACAGTAGTGTGCTCGGGCGGACCTATGATGTCAGGCCTCGTTGGAGGAGTAGAGACTTCTCTTTCCAAGATGTTCGAGGCTGTCGGCGCGAGAAAAGCAGGCATCATCGATGATGATCAGTTGCTTGAGTTCGAGCAGAACGTATGCCCGGGATGCGGATCATGTTCCGGAATGTATACGGCCAATAGCATGAACTGTCTCTGCGAAGCGGTAGGTATCGCACTTCCGGGAAACGGAACGATCCCTGCGGTACACAGCAGAAGGATCATGCTTGCGAAACACGCAGGCATGGCAATAATGGACATGGTCGAAAAGAACATCACGGCAAGGCAGATCGTGAACGAGAAATCACTCAGAAACGCTCTTGCATGCGATATGGCACTTGGATGCTCGACCAACACTGTTCTCCATCTGCTTGCAATCGCGAAGGAAGCAGGAGCCACAGTAACGCTCGACACATTCAACGAGCTTTCTGAAAAGACTCCTAACCTCTGCCACCTTGCTCCTGCAGGCCCTACACACATGCATGACCTGGACAATGCCGGCGGAGTACAGGCAGTTCTTGCAGAGCTGAACAAGATCGGTGTCATCGACACGTCTCTCATGACCGTAACAGGAAAGACAGTAGGAGAGAACATCGCTTCTGCAAAGCGTAAGACAGATGAGATCAGACCTGTAGAGGAGCCATACAGCAAGACCGGCGGCCTTGCGATCCTCTGGGGCAATATCGCAAAGGACGGATGCGTCGTAAAGAGGAGCGCTGTAGCGCCTGAGATGCTTGTTCATACGGGGCCTGCCAGAGTATATGATTCAGAAGACGACGCTATCAAAGATATCTACGCAGGAAAGATCGTGGACGGAGACGTCGTGGTGATCAGATATGAAGGTCCTAAAGGCGGCCCGGGCATGAGAGAGATGCTTAATCCTACGAGTGCTCTTGCGGGCATGAAGCTCGACAAGACTGTCGCGCTGATCACAGACGGAAGGTTCAGCGGAGCTTCCAGAGGAGCATCTATCGGACATGTATGCCCTGAGGCGGCGATGGGCGGAAATATCGGCCTTATCGAAGAAGGCGATATCATAGAGATCAACATTCCTGAGCATTCCATCAATGTTAAGGTATCTGACGAAGAGCTCGAGGAGCGCAGAAAGAATTACGTGCCTCATGAGCCTAACGTGAAGTCAGGATGGCTCTACAGGTATTCCAAACAGGTGGCGCCATCAGCTCAGGGCGCGATCATGCTAGACGACTAAAAAGGAGTTACACATGGCAGTTGATTTGAAGGGCAGGAGTTTTCTTACACTCATGGATTTTACGCCGGAGGAGATCAGATATCTGATAGATCTTTCTCATGAGCTCAAGGCCAAGAAAAAGTCCGGCGAAATAGGACATCTTCTGGAAGGTAAAACGATCTGTCTGATGTTTGAGAAAACATCTACAAGAACGAGATCCTCGTTCGAAGTGGCGATGAATGATGAGGGCGGAAACGCTGTGTTCCTTGGCCCTAATGACTCACAGGTCGGTAAGAAAGAGTCGATAGAGGACTCTGCAAAAGTGCTCGGGAGGATCTTTGACGGCATCGAGTACAGGGGCTTTGATCAGAAGGTCGTGGAGGATCTCGCGAAGTACTCTGGAGTTCCGGTATGGAAAGGACTCACTGACGTGGATCATCCGACTCAGATCATCGCAGACATGATGACGATCGAGGAATATGTCGATAAGCCACTGGAAGACGTGAAAGTCGTTTTCTGCGGAGACGTGAGAAACAACATGGCTTACGCTTGGATGTACGGCTGCGCCAAGATGGGGATGCATTTCGTGGCATACGGACCGGAAGAGCTGGCGGCGCAGATAGATAAAGAAGTACTGGACAGAGTCGGAAAAGTTGCTCAGGAAACAGGAGCAGTCATAGAGATCAGCTCTGATCCCGCTTCGCTTAATGGTGCAGACGTGCTGTATACAGATATCTGGGCTTCGATGGGTGAAGAAGATCAGATTCCTGAGAGAGTAAAGCTGCTTACTCCGTACAGAGTTACGATGGAGATGCTCGAGAGCACGGGCAACAAGAACGTGATATTCCTGCACTGTCTGCCTTCATTCCACGACTTCAACACGAGGCTTGCTGCTGAGCAGAAGGAGCTCGGCTACGACATCAGAGAAGTCACGGACGAGGTATTCCGCTCGGACCATTCGAAGGTATTTGACGAGGCGGAGAACAGGATGCACAGCATCAAGGCGATTATCGTCGCGACACTGGCATAAGGAGAATTAATGAGACAGGATCTTAAGAAGGAAAGGAGCCGCATGCTTCTGATGAACAGCGCGTATGAGCTTTTCACAGAAGTTGGCTTCCACAAGACGACGATAGCTGAGATAGCGAGGCGCGCGGGGCTCGGGAAAGGTACGTTCTACCTGTATTTCCGGGACAAGGAAGATGTGCGTGATTCCGTTATCGTACAGAGATCCGGTCAGCTCCTTCAGGCAGCAATCGATAATACGGATCTTGAGAAGCCAGGTATGAGCTTCTACGAAAGGCTCATAACGATAACGGACTACATTATCGATTATCTGACTGAAAACAAAGAGCTGTTCAAGTTCATCAGCAAGTCGCTCGGATCAGGGCTTCTTGCAGAGAAAAACGAGAACGACGCAAGCTCAGCAGGCCTTATGGATCTTGAGGAGTTCATAAGAGAGCTTCTCAAAAAGAGAAGGGTAGTGCTTAAGGATCAGCGACTGTTCGTCTACACGATAATCGAGCTGATAAGCTCGACATGCTATAGTGTGGTCGTGGACAGCCAGCCTGTCACGATAGAGGAGTACAAGCCGTATCTGTACAATGTTATAAAACTCATGACGGAAGACCAGGTCGTATCTGAGTAGGTACGCAGAGCCTGGAATGTGAAAAGGTTTTACTGCAGTTTATGCATTGCATGAGCTGCAGTTTTTTTTGGCATAATATTGACTATTGGTCAAAAATGTGATATAAATAATTATGACGAATGGTCACTTTTTGATTTTGGAGGACCATAACATAAGATAATCAACATAGGAGGACAGTGATAATGGGACATCTTAAGCCGCAGAGCAGACCTGATTTCGGAGCGGCTGTTGTAAAGTCAAGAAATATCATCCTCATATTATGCCTGGCGCTGCTCATTCCTGCAGTCATCGGATACCTAAGCATGCGGGTGAACTACGACATGCTTACATATCTTCCTGACAGTATGGAGACTATGAAAGGCCAGAACATACTGATGGAGGATTTCGATAAAGGCGGCTTCACGCTCATTGTAGTAGAAGACATGAAGCCTAAGGACGTCGACAGCATGACTCAGAAAATCAAGAAAGTGGAGCATGTTGAGACGGTGGTGGATTTTGACGACATAGTAGATCCATCTGTACCACAGGAATTGTATCCGGACGAGCTGAAAGAGCAGCTGTCATCAGACGACGCGACGATGATAGCTGTATTTTTCGACACCTCCACGTCGGATGAAGGGTCGATAAATGCTGTTACGGAGATAAGAAAGATAGTGACGAAGGACTGTTATGTGTCGGGGCTCACTGCACTCGTGGCAGACTTGAAAAACGTGGCTGAGAACGAAGAACCAAAGTACATTGTAATAGCGGTAATCCTTTCTGTGATAGCAATGATGCTGATGCTGGATTCGTATGTGGTCCCGTTCATTTTCCTGACAAGTATCGGCTTTGCCATACTGTACAACATGGGATCCAATTTCATGCTGGGTGAGATTGCGTACATTACGAAGGCAATAGCCGCGGTGCTCCAGCTTGGAGTAACGATGGATTACTCCATTTTTCTCTGGAACAGCTACATTGAGAATCTGGAGACTGAACCGGATAAGAAGAAGGCAATGGCAGAGGCTATCAATAATACGCTCACATCTGTCACGGGAAGTTCAGTAACGACAGTAGCGGGATTCCTTGCGCTTTGCTTCATGACATACAGGATAGGCATAAACCTAGGGATAGTCATGGCTAAAGGATGCGTGATCGGAGTGATCGCCAGTGTTACATTGCTTCCTTCGCTCATTCTTCTCTTTGACAGAGTGCTGATGAAGACGAGGCATAAGCCGCTGATCCCTGATATGAACAAGGCGGCGAAGCTTCTGACATCTCATCCTGCGGTCATAGCCGCTGTGTTCGTCCTTTTGATAGTACCTGCTGTATACGGATATCAGCATGCGGCCATCAGCTATGACTTCAGTGCGATGTTCAGAGGACCAAACGGCATCCCTGAGGAGAAAGCGCCTGTGCTCAAGGCGAATGAGAAGCTGGAGGAAGACTTCGGCATCGGCTGCACGCATATGATAATAACAGATAGCAGCATGAGTCAGAATGACGGCCATGACATGTGTAAAGAAGTAGGAGATATAGATGGGGTAAAAAACGTGCTCGGGATCGACGCGCTGCTTGATCCATCTGTACCGAGAGAGATGCTTCCGGAAAGAATTACTGAGGCTCTGATATCGGAAAATCATCAGCTGATCCTCGTTAACTCTGAATACAAAGTGTCTACTGACGAATGCAACGATCAGATAGACAGGATCAACACAGTGATCCATAAATATGACAAAGACGCGTCAGTGATCGGCGAGGGGCCTGCGACAAAGGATCTGATAGAGCTTACGAGTCGTGACTTCAACGTAGTCAACCTGATCTCGATCAGCGCCGTGTTCCTAATCATTTTCTTTGTGCTCAGGTCATGGATATTGCCGCTTCTTCTTGTGGCTGTGATAGAGTTCGCGATATATGTGAACCTCGGGATTCCGGGATACACAGGACTCGTGCTTCCGTTCATCGTGCCTGTATGCATAAGCACAATACAGCTGGGATCTACGGTAGATTACGCGATACTGATGTCGACGAGGTACAAGACTGAGAGAATGGCAGGGAAGGATAAGAGGAACGCGGTAGAGATCGCGGTAGCTACATCGATACCATCGATAATCGTCAGTGCGTTCGGATTCTTCTGTGCGACGTTTGGAGTCGGCTGGTATTCTGACGTGGGACTCATCAGTACGCTCTGCAACATGATGGCAAGAGGCGCAGTGATAAGTATGATAACAGTCATCCTGGTACTGCCTTCAGTACTGATGCTGTTCGATAAAGTGATAGTAAAGACAACAAGAGGATTAAGGAATATAGAAAACAGCGGAGGTGTTCAATATGAAGCTTAACGGCAAGATCGAGAGCAGGCTCAGAAAAGGCGCAGCAGTATCTCTATGCGGAGCGCTCATTCTGGCAGGGGTGCTGATACCCGGGACAGCGGCGTTTCAAAACGGAAGAACTGTCTCATATGCGGACGAGACAGCAAAGAAGACAGAGGAACAGGTGAATGCTGCTTTCCCTGACCTTTCAAAAGTGTCAAAAGGCACAAAAGGCCTAAGCAAGAGCGAAACTGTATACATGATTATGGACGCCGACGGGAAAGAAAAGGAAACTCTGGTCAGCGAATGGCTGAGGAACCCGGACGGAAAGGATACCATAGAAGATCACTCAGAGCTGACAGACATAAAAAACACGTCAGGAGACGAGAAGTTCACTCAGAATGGCGATAAACTGACATGGCAGGCAGGAGGCAGGGACATTAAGTATACCGGCTCTTCAGACGGGATAATACCTGTGTCATGCGAAGTAACGTACAGCCTCAACGGGGAGAAGATGAGCGCATCTGAGATCGCAGGAAAGAGCGGAGAAGTGGAGATCCGCTTCGACTATTACGTTACCGCGCGAGACAGAGTGTCTGCGAACGGAAACGCATATGAGATGGTACATCCGTATGTGATGGCGAGCGGAGTAGTCCTCAACGAAGATCACTTCAGAGACATTGAGGTGAACAGCGGGAAAGTATTGAGCGAGGAAGGAAACAGCGTATGCCTCGGCATAGCGCTCCCTGGAATGAAAGAAAACCTCGGACTTAAAAAAGACATTATCGACATCCCGGAATCTGTAGTAGTCAAGGCGGTGACAGATAGATTCGAGATCGACGGAACATATACAGTTGCTCTCACGGGTCTGCTGGACGATGTGGATATATCTACAGGAGATGCTTCAGACAAGCTGGATCAGCTGGAGTCTGCTTTCGGAAAGTTGAGCTCAGCTTCATCAAAGCTGGTATCGGGAAGCAGAAAGCTCGCAAACGGAGCTGACAAGCTCGCAAACGGAGCTGACAAGCTTGCGGGCGGTGCCGATGAGCTGGCAGGCGGCGCGAAGAAACTGAAGAAGGGTAGCAAAAAGCTTGAGGACGGTACTGACTCCCTGGCGAAGGGCGCGTCCAGGCTTGCAAATGGCACTTCACAGCTGAAGAAGAACAGCGGATCTCTTGCAGAGGGCATAGGGCAGCTCGCAGGAGGAGCTGAAGCGCTTTCAGAAGGAGCAGGCGGTCTCAAGACGGGAACTGAGAAAGCGGTAAGCGGCGCAAAAGATCTTTCGGACGGTCTTTCTGCACTGAGTGGTAACAGTGAGGCTTTAAAGGCAGGAACAGCTATGATAGAGAACTCTGTGTTCGAGGGGGCTACTGCTCAGCTTCAGCAGGCTCTGATAGCAGCAGGTAAGAATCCTGAAGAAGTGAAGGGTATAAAGCTGACGCCTTCAAACTACAGATCAGTATTAAGCGGTATACCTGGTACAGGAGATATAAAGACGTCGCTCGACGGAGTAGAACAGTACGTCTCAAGCGTCAGTGCATATACCGACGGAGTGGATTCTGCAGCGGCAGGAAGCACCACATTCTACTCGAGCCTTCAGGCGCTCGATGAAGGAGCCGGGCAGGTAGCAGAAGGCGCGGAAGGACTTGACGCAGGTCTTGCTCAGCTTGCAGGAAAGTTACCTGATCTTTCTAAGGGGATCGACAGCCTCGACAGCGGAGCGTCAGAGGTAAGCGGCGGAGCGTCAAAGATAAGCAAGGGCATGTCATCTCTCAGCAAAGGGACATCGAAGCTCAGCAAGGGCGCGTCATCTCTCAGTAAAGGCTCGGCTACGCTGGACAGCGGAATGGATCAGCTGTCAGAAGGCGCGGGAACTCTTGCAAAAGGGATGGAAAAGTTTGATGATGGAGGTATAAAAAAGCTGGTGAGCTCGCTTGACACCGATGAGCTTGATGACATGCTCGGAAGATTCGGCGCATTGTCAAAGGCTTCAAAGGAGCATCACTTCATGGATGGTACGACAGGCAAGATCGCTGGCGAGAGCAAGATAATATTCAAGACAGGAGCAGTCAGATAGAGCTGTGCTGTTGCAGGGTAAATATCTGAATTATGTAGGAGCACAGATGCGGAATGCTGGAACTGTGCTCTTTTTATGTGCTTTTTTGTGGAAGTCTTAAGAAGTTCTTAAGAAGTTTGTTGCATAACTTTTCTTTTAAGGTATAATGACTATTAGGGGAAATGGGATTAGTCCATGGAGGACTGATCATATGTCTAAAAACAGAACAGTAAACAGACTGCTTTCACTGATCGTTGCGATGACTTACCTTCTGGTTGCTCTTTCTGTATTTTCTTTTAAAGTATATGCTGCCGACCTTGAGGCGGAAGAACCTGAATATGATGTAGATGACCTTACCTTCAGTCAGGCTGTGGATCTGGTGAATGTTACAGAGGAAGCAAACACAGCGGGCATCGTGATGGCCAGGCAGACCGTTAATGAGTATGAAAGAGCCCAGGAAGAAGAAAGGCTGGAGAAAGCGGCAAAAGAGGCTGAAAAGCGTAAAAAGCGCATAGAACAGGCTAAGAAAGAGCAGAAGATAAGAGCTGCAAAGAGGAAGGCTCATGAGAACACCGTCAGGACCGGCGGTAACGCTAACTGGAACGGACGCAGGATATCCAGATCGGCGGGATCGATAATGGGGCCGTCAGGTAAAGAAACGTACTACAACCTTGATATGAGCGTATGTGTACGTGTTATGAGAAGATTGGGATTCTCCGAGGCTGAGTATCCGTATGCGGTGCGTGCGGACGGAGTCAAGACACTGGGAGGCTATGTAATGGTAGCCGCGAACCTTGGTATAAGGCCAAAGGGGACTTTGATAGAGACATCAGTCGGAACAGGCATAGTCGTTGATACCGGCGGATTTGCCAAGAGGAACAAAACACAGCTTGACATAGCAGTAAACTGGTAATAAATTATCGTAAACGATGATTTATCAAAGGAGGAGCGTAATGAGCAGAAGAAAAATTGTATCGATATTATTGATTGCGGTGCTGGCAGTAGCATCGCTGGCCGCAGTCACGTCCTGCAAAAAGGAAGAAAAGGCTCCTGAAACGCTTGAGGAATATGTAGAACAGTCTGACAGCGCTAAAGAAGAGCTCAGGGAAATAAGCGACTCAATGTCTAATGACCTTCTTGACGGTACTATGGAAGTACAGGGAGATGACATGATCATAACATTGAAGTTCAAAGAGACTTATGAGGAGTCATACTTCGATGATATGCAGAAGGCCATGGAAGATAAGCTGGATGAGTATAAATCAACATTCAGCGACGCTCTTTCAAACATAGAGAAAGAGTCGGGTATAGATGATATCGGCCTTAAGATGGTAGTGCTTAACGGAGATGGGGCAGAGATCTATAACGTGGATCTTGAATAACAGATAAAGAATAAAACGGAGGATCGAAATGAAAAAGAATGTCGTTTCAGCAATTATTGCTTCTGCGGTACTGGCTTCAGGAACTGTAGCTCTTGCAGCGTACACATATCTGAAGAAGGGGCAGGGCGAGGCTCCGGCGGAAGAAAAACCTGAAGAAGCCGGCGAGAAGGAGATCGGGGAAACAGAAGAAACAGAGGAAGCTGAATCCGAGGAAGCTATCGAAGACGCAGAAGAAGCTGCTGACGATATTCCTGAAGAACAGCCTGCAGTTGATCTTGAAACATATCTTCAGCAGCATCCTGAAGAAGAGGAGAGCCTTAATGCAGTAAAGGACAGCTTTACAGCAGACGGTGTAAGAACAGATATCGCGGTTACAGGCAACACTATGTTCTTCGATTTCGTTATGACAGACGTCGATGATGAGGATACTAAGGAAGCACTTAAGCCTGATCTGGAGAGCTTCCTGAACGAGCAGAGTGAAGCATACTCTGATATCGTTGATACTATAGAAGAAGAGACGGGCATTGAGGGCGTCAAGATGATAGTTATCTTCATGGATGCCGAAGAGAATGAGATCGTTTCCGGGCACTATGATTCCGAGGGAAGAGTGCTATAATAATACGATTAGTTGCAGATCGTATGGGTATATAGTAAATAACATAGAAAAGAAAATGGAGGTAGAAGTTATGGCTAAAT
>CAYMBU010000054.1:0-10641 GCA_964388765.1 uncultured Eubacterium sp. | reverse complement strand
CATAGCGTTCATTGAACCCCGCGTCGAACGCGGGGTTTTCATTTATACAAAAAAACAGCTGCTTTGATACGCAGCTGTTTTCATTTCATTGACCGGCGATCTATTTCAGGAATCCGCTTATGATCTCCTCTTCTGCTTCCTGCTCCGTAAGCCCGAGAGTCCTCAGCTTTATGATCTGATCACCGGCGATCTTGCCTATCGCAGCCTCATGTACCAGAGCCGCATCCACTGAGTTGGCTTCCAGACCGGGTACTGCAAGAATGCGGCCGTTGTCCATTATGATGGAGTCGCATTCAGTATGACCGGAGCATGCATTGTTCCCGACGATCTTGGCGTCGAACTTCTGGAACGAATCGTCCCTTGCGACTGACCTTGATACTACATCCGCAGTCGATCCCTCGCCGTTCAGTGAAACAACATACTTGCTTATCGCTCTCTGTTTATCATGAGTCATGAGACGCTCTCTTACAACAAGCTTGGCGTCCTTGTCGAGCTCAGCCGTAGTGGTCCTCTCTGTATCGTCGACTCCACGGATCTGGACCATCTCCATCTCCATATAGCTGCCCTCTTCCATGTACACCTCTGTACCAGGATTCAGGATACGCTTCCCGGTCCCTGTTCCGGATCCGAAATGTTTTTCCACATATTTTACTCTGGAGTTCTTTCCGACGAAGAACCGATGTATTCCATCGTGTTCTGAATCCTTCGGCCCGCAGTTATCTATACCGCACCCCGCTATAATGACTACATCGCAGTCCTCACCTATATGGAAGTCGTTATACACTACTTCAGTAAGTCCGCTCTTTGTCATTACCACAGGTATATGAACGCTCTCGTTTTTTGTCCCCGGCTGTATCTCAATGTCTATTCCGCTGACTTCCTTCTTCGGCGTTATCTGTATGTGGGCTGTTGATTTCCTGTCTGCAGCCTCGCTGTCTTTCCTGATGTTGAATGCGCCTTCCGGTACTTTGTAAAGGTCGGCGACTTCACGCAGCAGCCTCTTCGAAGTCTCGTCTAATCCGCCGTATCCTAGCATTCTTCGCCATCCCCTTTCCATTTTCCGTATTCGTTGCAGACCATCACAGCTGACGTCGTTCCGATGAGTCCCGGAAGGATCTCATCCTTGGTGCCCTGTGCGTCTATCTTCCCGTCTCTTATCACAACTATCTCATCCGCTATCTCAAGGATCCTTTCCTGATGAGATATGATCATGATGGAGCTGCCTTCGATATGCTTTCTCATGCCTTCAAATACTTTGATAAGGTTCTGGAAGCTCCACAGATCTATACCCGCCTCCGGCTCGTCGAACACACTGAGCTTCGGCGCTTTCGCGAGCACGCTGGCTATTTCTATCCTCTTAAGCTCTCCGCCTGACAGGCTCGCATTCACTTCTCTGTCTATATATTCCTCAGCGTTCAGGCCTACCTCCTGAAGGTATCTCTCAGCTTCACTCTGCTTTATATTCTTCCCTGTCGCGAGTCTGATGAGATCATATACTTCAATTCCCTTGAATCTTACAGGCTGCTGGAAAGCGAATCCGATGCCCATCTTCGCTCTTTCAGTTATATCTTTATCTGTTATGTCTTCGCCGTTGAAGAAGATCTTTCCCGATGTCGGCTTCTCGATACCCATGATGATCCTGGCGAGCGTCGACTTACCGCCGCCGTTCGGCCCTGTTACCACGATCAGCTTGTCGTCAGGTATCGTAAGGGTCACGTTCCGTATTATTTCTTTGCCTTCTCCATCTGCGTCTACGTCAAATGAGATGTTCTTTAATTCAAGCATTTTCTGATATAGTCCTTTCATATACTTATGATATGATACCACGGTTCAAATGGTTTTACACAGATTAATTGCACATAAAAAAGATGAGAGCCTACGCCCTCACCCATTTGAGCATATCTTCTGATATAAGAGGTTCCACTTTCCCCTCACTTTCTAGCCAGGTTATGTATGACCGTACAGTCGTCCCAAGCAGTGCGTGCTGTTCGAACGTCATCTCGAGTCCGTACGTCCTGAATATCTCCCTCAGGAGCTCATCAAAGGCCTTCGGCTCTTCTGTTATTTCCATTATCTTCTCTGCTATCTCGTATGTTTTATCTATATTGGCCTGTGCCAGCTCACTAAACTCTTCTTTTCCGCACGGTTCGGCGTGACAGGGAACAAAGTACTCCGCGTCCAGATCCATGACACGTTCAAGCGTTTCTATATACTCTCCCGGATCTATCAGAAAACTTACCTGATACTTCTCCAGAGTGGCCCTGCTTGAAAGACAGTCAGCGATATAAGCCACTCCGTCAGGAGTCATGTAGCCTGTCATATTGAATGAATGACCCGGCAGCGGTATGATGCTGAATCCAACAGGAAGGACATCCTCTGTCAGAGTCTCAGCATCACTCTCCTTAGCCATCAGGAACTTATGCCTGAGCTCTTTCGGAGGCATGCCTGCATACAAAAACGCAGGCTCCAGTACCGGATGCCTCGTGAACATGTCCTCGATATCAGGCGCATATACCCTGCATCCTGTGTTTGTCTGAAGATATCTGTTCCCGCCTGTATGGTCTGCATGATAATGTGTATTGTAAACCGCGTCAAGGATCCAGCCATTCTGGTCGAGGACTCTCTTTACCTTCTTGCCAGCGTCCTTATCGCTTCCGCTGTCGATCACAACAACGTGATCAGCTGACACCTTAACGACCCCTATATTAGTTGGACTGCTGATATAATAGCAATTGTCAGATACCTGTATCAGCTCGTACATTATTTCGCCCATCCTCTCGTGCTGGCGACTGCTTTCTTCCAGCCTGTCATCTTTTCCTCACGTTCTTCTTTCGTGATCTCAGGCTGAAATACTTTTTCTATCTCGTGATTTTCTCTTACTTCGTCCATATCCTTCCAGTATCCTACCGCAAGTCCTGCCAGATACGAAGCTCCCATTGCGGTAGTCTCTACACATGAAGGCCTCTTCACTTCAGCATCAATCAGATCTGACTGTATCTGCATCAGAAGGTCGTTTTTGCTCGCTCCGCCGTCTACATTAAGGCTGTCCATGGCGGCGCCTGAATCCTGTTTCATTGCCTCCAGCACATCACTCACCTGATACGCCATAGATTCCAGAGTAGCCCTTATCACGTGGCATTTGTTGACTCCTCTTGTCAGGCCGACTATCGCCCCTCTTGCGTACTGATCCCAGTAAGGAGCTCCCAGACCTGTAAATGCAGGAACCACATAACAACCGTTCGTATCTTTAACTTTACTCGCAAGATACTCTGTATCCCTTGCGTCGTCGAACATATGAAGCTCGTCACGAAGCCACTGCACTGCAGCGCCGGCAATGAAGATAGAACCCTCAAGCGCATAATACACTTTACCGCCATATCCCCATGCGATGGTCGTGACCAGTCCGTGTTCCGAATATACAGGCTGCTCGCCCGTATTCATGAGCAGGAAGCCACCTGTTCCATACGTGCTCTTGGCATCGCCCTTGTCGAAGCAAGTCTGCCCGAACAAAGCGCACTGCTGGTCTCCTGCCGCTCCAGCGATGGGTATCTCTCCGCCGAACCATCCTATATCTGTCATTCCGTAAACGCAGCTTGAAGGCTTCACTTCCGGAAGCATAGATTTCGGTATATCAAGCTCGGCAAGGATATCGTCGTCCCATTCAAGCTTCTTGATATTGAACATCATCGTTCTGGAAGCGTTGGAGTAATCAGTCACATGTACGCGGCCTTTGGTAAGCTTCCATATCAGCCATGTCTCAACTGTCCCAAAGAGAAGCTCACCCTTTTCGGCTCTCTCACGTACTCCCTCTACATTATCCAAAATCCATTTAAGCTTTGTGCCGGAGAAATACGCGTCTACGACAAGGCCTGTCTTCTCGCGTATAGTATCAGTAAGACCTTTGTCCTTGAGTGAATCGCAGTATTCCGAAGTACGTCTGCACTGCCATACGATGGCGTTGTATACCGGCTCGCCTGTGTTCCTGTCCCAGACTATCGTAGTCTCGCGCTGGTTGGTGATTCCGATCGCCGCGATATCCCTTGCAGACGCATTCACCTGCTGCATGGCTTCGACTGCCACACTGATCTGTGTAGCCCAGATCTCATTTGCGTCATGCTCTACCCAGCCTGGCTTCGGGAATATCTGCGTGAATTCTTTCTGCGCGACTGAAACGATATTACCGCTGTGATCGAACAGGATGCACCTGTTGCTCGTTGTGCCTGCGTCAAGTGCCATTACGTACTTTGCCATTTTGATTCTCCTTTTGGATACTGCAGTCTTCTGCTGAACTCTATCAGTCTTTCTCTCTGAGTGTGTCAGCTATGACTATTACTATTCCATAGACTACTCCGGCTACCGGCCAGATGATCCAGCTTCTGTCCCATTGATTTGTCAGGAAACTGTATCCCAGATATGCTGCTGTCACGATCATCCAGTAAAGTGAAGTCAGCTTATCGTTCTTCTTGTTTTCTACCTTTGCTTTCCTTGTGTAGTCTCCCTCTTCCAGGATCATGTCATATCCGTCTTTGATTATAGAAGCTCTCACGATAAGAAATACGCCGAGCGCTACCATCACGAGGAGAGCACACACTGAATAAATATAATATATCTCATTCTTTCCGCCTTCAGTCTCTCCGAAAAGCATCATCGAGACAAATATAGGAAGAACAGATACCACGCACAAAACGATGCCTATGATCATCATCTGTACATATGCCGCATGGAAGCGCTCTTTCCTGCTTCTTACCATACCGTCGACTCCATACTGTGTATCGATGAGCTCAGTTCCCATATATTCATATGGATCAGAATCCATTCCGGACTTGATGAACATCGCTACCGCAGGCCCTACGAGAAGGAACAGCACGATCAGTCCTGCTCCTGCTGCCATTGCCTCTGTCAGCGCGATCTTTCCGAACTCAGCGAGACCACTGAGAAGAATAAGAGCTATCGGTGAAAGTATACAGAGCATGACCCCGATCGAAACAAGTCTGGATGAGCTTTCTCTTACTTCCAGAAAAGCTGTTGCTTCATCCATAGATACAGTTCTCAGCTCGCATACATCTTCTTTGGTGCCCTCTGAAGGGACAAGCGCCTGACTGTCCTTTGTTTCCTCAAGATCGATATTGTCTTTCAGCAGTACGTCCGTGCTTACGCCGAAGATCTCCGACATCTTTATTATCTTGTTCATGTCAGGGATCGACTGCGCGCCTTCCCATTTGGATATCGACTGTCTGCTTACATTTAATTTCTCTGCCAGGTCCTCCTGTGACCAGCCGTTTCTCTTTCTAAGCTCGATTATCTTGTCTGCTAATATCATTTCTGTCTCCTCCCGCAAATGCGTTTCCGGCGCGGCGCTTTTGTACCGCGCCATCAGCCCTGTTCATCTTCAACTTACAGCCTGATGATACAGAAATACGCAGTTGCAGGCTATAAAGTGTGCCTTTCAATTCCGCAACCTGCGGTTGCAAATCATGAAATTTCAACATATTTCAGGATATATACGCCTTTTTATATACTTTCAAGTGCCTGAGCCAGATCTTCTATGATGTCGTCCACATTCTCGATGCCGACAGATAATCTGATCAGATCAGGTCCTACTCCGGCAGCGATAAGCTCTTCATCCGAGAGCTGTCTGTGTGTGGATGAAGCCGGGTGAAGCACGCATGTATGTGCATCGGCTACATGTGTGGCTATCATTCCAACCTTAAGGTGCTTCATGAACTCTTCCGCAGCTTTTCTTCCGCCCTTAACGCCGAAGCTTATGACTCCGCATGTCCCGTCCGGCATATATTTCTGAGCGCGTTCATAATACTTATTATCCTTCAGGCCCGGATAGTTCACCCATGTGACCTCCGGTCTTGTCACCAGGAACTCTGCTACTTTCTGGCCATTCTCGCAGTGCCTCTTCATTCTTACCGCAAGAGACTCGAGCCCGAGATTGAGGAAGAATGCGTTCATAGGAGACTGGATAGAGCCCAGGTCTCTCATCAGCTGAGCTGTCGCTTTTGTTATATATGCTCCCTCGAGTCCGAACTTTTCCGTATATGTGATCCCGTGATATGATTCGTCCGGAGTAGTGAGCCCCGGGAATTTGTCGGCATGCGCGTTCCAGTCGAACTTACCTGAGTCCACGATGCATCCGCCTACTCCCGTGTCATGTCCGTCCATGTATTTGGTAGTTGAGTGCACCACGATGTCTGCGCCCCACTCGAACGGCCTGCAGTTTATCGGAGTCGGGAAAGTGTTGTCTATGATCAGAGGGACTCCGTTGGCATGAGCGACTTTAGCGAATTTTTCGATATCCAGAACCGTGAGCGCAGGATTAGCGATCGTTTCACCGAACACCGCCTTGGTATTTGGCCTGAACGCCTCCTGGAGCTCTTCCTCTGTACAGTCAGGATCCACAAACGTGAAGTCGATCCCCATCCTCTTCATCGTCACATTGAACAGATTAAACGTCCCGCCGTAGATAGATGAAGATGAAATGATATGATCTCCCTGGCCGGCGATATTAAATATCGAGAAGAATGATGCCGCCTGTCCTGAAGACGTCAGCATAGCTGCGGTCCCTCCTTCAAGTGCCGCTATCTTGGCAGCGACCATGTCGTTCGTCGGGTTCTGCAGCCTCGTATAGAAATATCCACTTGCTTCAAGGTCGAACAGCTTGCCCATATCCTCACTTGTATCATACTTGAATGTCGTGCTCTGTATGATAGGGATCATTCTGGACTCACCATTCTTCGGAGCATATCCTGCCTGTATGCACTTTGTTTCTTTCCTCATCTTCTATCCTCCTTTTTATCTTCTTCGGCGATGAGGACATCTGTAAGCGTCTTCATCAATACCGCTATATCTATAGGCTTGGCTATATGTGCCTGCATGCCTGCGTTCTTCGCCGCTTCCACTTCCTCACTGAACGCATAGGATGTCATGGCCAGGATCGGTATCTCAGCGAGCCTTTTGTCGTCAAGACCGCGTATCACTTTCGTCGCTTCATACCCATCCATTACCGGCATCTGTATATCCATCAGTACAGCGTCATAATATCCCGGCGCTGAAGCGCTCACAATGTCTACCGCTATCTGTCCGTTCTCGGCTGTATCCACCTTGAATCCCGCCTGTGTAAGGATCATCTTGGCGATCTCCAGGTTGACCAGGTTATCCTCCACAAGAAGCAGCCGCTTCCCTGAGAAATCAACTTTACGTTCTTCTGACTTTTCAGCTGTTTCTGATGTGCCTGCGGTGTTCTGACCGTCTGCCGCTCCACGAGTGTCGTCAATCTTCAGCTTCAGCCTTATCACCATTTTCGTCCCGCTTCCGGGAGCTGTCATCACATCGATCGTGCCGCCCATCAGGTCGACTATGCTCTTTGTTATGGAAAGGCCCAGTCCTGTTCCTTCTATCCCGCTAGCTGTTGAGGAACGCTCCCGCTCGAATGCAGTGAACATCTTCTCCGCAAACTCTTTCGACATCCCGATACCTGTGTCGCTCACATTTATCTCGTAAGATCCGTATCCGTTCTGTACGTTCCCGTTCTCCCAAACAGACGCTGTAATCGATCCTCCTTCAGGAGTGAATTAATATGCGTTGCTCAGCAGGTTGAGAAGTATGCGGTTAAGGTTCTTCTTGTCAAACCATAAAGAGCGGTGCACCATCTGGTGTGAATGCACCTTGTAGCTGATTACCATCTCTTTCATCTGCATCGAGAACAGGTCGTACATGCCGTCAAATATCTGTTTGAGATCTGCAGGGACATATTCAAGCTTGAGCTTGCCGCTTTCTATCCTGCTCATCTCCAGTATGTCATTCACGAGATTCAGAAGATGCTGGCTGGAGCCGTTGATCTTATCCAGATAATCGTGAAGCTTATCCACGTCTTTCTCGTTTCTCGCTATCTCCGTATATCCGATTATCGCATTCATAGGCGTCCTGATATCATGCGACATATTGAACAGGAACTGGCTCTTCGCTAGACTGCTCTCCACCGCATGTATCTTCTCACGTTCCGCCTGCTAATGCTTTTCCCTTACCACGTTCTGGACATAGATCAAAACGGTGAGACCGATGAATATTATGGCGAGCACTATCACTCCGCCGTATGATACAGCTCTTCTTATCTCATCCACTTCCTGATAGTTGTTTAGCCTCTTGGCAAGCCACATTATTGCAGAATATACCAGAAGAGCGAACATCACAACTCCGGAAAGCGACATTCCGCTGAACTCAGTAAGCGAGCTCCTGACCACTGTCCTCCAGTAGAAGACAAATCCCAGAAGGCACCATAGTGACAGCACCGATGACAAGCATAATAACCATGCCGATAAGCAGGGAAATTATCTCACCTGCCGGACCGGCAACAGGAAGGAAGGTGTTCCACAGCATGGCGAACACACCCCATCCGACCATGCATCCGAACGCCATTCCCCATACGTCCAGTGGAGACATATACCTGTCCAGCGGCTTCATATTGTCATTAAAAGCATTATCCATCTTTAGAACGCCTTACTTATTATTATTGTTTATTTTATACTTTTCACCATTATTTCCACGTCTTCAGGAGAAAGGCCATAGTCGTCGTCTCCGCCTGCGCCGTAAGCCAGAACAGCGAAGCTGTACTTTTCTCCGTTCCACGCCGTCTTGGTGGATTCACCCTTGCGGTTTCCGTAGCAGAAGACTTCCATTCCGTCGATCTCTTCCGTCCAGTTATATTTATAGTCGTTATAGTCTCCCGAGCAGTCACTGTCTCCGAAATCCGTCTGTCCCGAATCTCCTTTACGTATCGTCATTTCAACTGCACCAATAGGTACTTCGGCTTCAGCAAGTCCTGTCATGTATCTGTATTTTGCAGGCTCGACCTTGCCGAGTGATATCTCGATTCCTTCTACATCAAAAGAATCCAGCTTTGCTCCCTCAGCAGCCTCTTCTGCCGTCTTTGCCTCAGTCCACGGATTAGCTATTCCTTCATTGTTCTCTTCAGGATCTTCTTTCGCTCCGCAGGCAGAAAGCACAAGTACAAACGCCATAAGTACTGCTGCAAGGCCAACTAGTTTTTTTATTTTCATGTCAATGCCTCTTTCTGAATATATACATAATTATTTTAACATATTTTGACTGTTAAATACACATATGATACACTTCTGTCAGGGAGGAAAATGCATATGGATGAAGAAGATGTAAAGATCTCGAAACAGGAGATCATGGAGATCAAAAAGAAAGACCGTGTATCCCAGTTCAGAAAGTCCAAAATGATCGGAGGAATAGTATCTGCCGCACTGGGTGCCCTGCTCCTCTTCTGGCCGGGACTTACCATGGGTATAATATGCCAGGCCGTTGGAGCAGCATTGGGGATAATAGGAATACTGACATGCGTAACATTCTTTACGCAGTCTGAGGGGTCGCCTTTCAGAGCCGGCTCCCTCATCGCAGGCATACCTCTTGCGCTTATCGGACTTTATATATTCCTGCGTCCTGCGTTCCTTATCGAGATCATTCCTATGGTAGTAGGCGTGATCATCCTGCTTGACGGTGTTGCGAACCTTTTCGAGACAATGAGTCTCATGAAACAGGGATACAGCAAATGGTGGATATCTCTCATATTCGCTCTGATAACGGTAATCGGAGGACTTGTTCTCATCATGCGCCCGTTCAGCGTAGCAAAGACTCTGATGCGTGTCATCGGCGCTGTAACGCTGTATAACGGATTGTCCGACATATTCATTGCATCAAGGATGAAACCCGAAATAAAGGACATCTAGCGGGATACCGCCGAAGGAATTCTTAAGACGAAAAAAGGCTGATGCACGTTAGTGCATCAGCCTTTTTTGGTTGTTATTGTCTTTCAGATCACGCTCTACTCTTCCGGATGTTTTGGAAGGAAGTCGTGATAGTACTCGTGAAGAAGTCCCTTGACTTTCTTTGTCAGGAACAGGATGGCGATGATGTTCGGAACTACCATAAGTGAGTTGAACATGTCTGCCATATTCCAGACGAGATCAACTTCTGCAAGTGAGCCGAGGAATACGCAGATCGCTACGATCAGCGCGTACGGCTTTACGGCTTTTGCTCCGAAGAGATATTTGACATTGGCCTGCCCGAAGAAGTACCATCCTACGATCGTCGAGAATGCGAAGAAGAACATGCATATCGCGATGAAGACATTACCGAACTGACCGAATCTCGTTGAGAACGCATACTGGCTGAGCTGAGCTCCTGTATATCCCGTAGGGATGGCCTTTGAAGTAAGGATAACGAGAGCAGTCATATCGAGTACGATGAATGTATCGATGAATACGCCTGCCATAGCAACGAATCCCTGCTGACAAGGATGATCTACTTTAGCTACAGCGTGAGCATGCGGAGTAGAACCCATACCTGCTTCATTGGAGAACAGGCCTCTGGCAACTCCCTTGGAAATGGCGAGCTTCATTGTCGCGCCGGCTGCGCCGCCGACTACCGCTGACGGAGCAAAGGCACCTACGAAGATCGATGATATCGCATAAGGAATGTTCTTCGCGTTCAATATGATCACGATGACAGATCCGATGATGTACAGGATCGCCATGAACGGAACAACGTTCTCGGTGATCTTCGCGATCCTGGTCATGCCTCCCGCAAAGATTCAGAGAGCTATCATTGCAA
>CAYMBU010000053.1:0-10997 GCA_964388765.1 uncultured Eubacterium sp. | reverse complement strand
CTCCATGGCAGATGATGTTCTCAGACAGGGCGTTCAGGGCATCTCAGATCTGATCTCAGAGTCAGCGCTCATCAACTTAGACTTCGCAGACGTCAGATCAGTCATGACAGACCGCGGCATCGCTCACATGGGAGTCGGCCACGGCAAAGGCGACAACAGGGCCAAGGATGCTGTTCAGGCAGCAATCGAGAGTCCGCTTCTTGAAACTCATATCTCCGGCGCCAAGGCGATCCTGCTGTATGTAGCCGGCGGATATGATCTCGGAATGATGGAGGTAAGTGAGATCGCAGACATCGTGGAGAAGGAAGCTTCCGATGACGCGATCCTCATCTTTGGAGCGTCGGTTGAAGAGTCCATGAACGACGAGGTATCGATCACAGTGATCGCGACCGGATTCGATGAAGGGCTCGGTGTTGAGGATGACATCATACCGGCAAATGACAGTTCCGATGGTCTTCATACCAAGGAAGTAACATTAGATGAGATCTTCAACAGTGACACTGGAAGTTCAGATGACGGTTCATTCAAGATCCCTGGTTTTCTGAACAAATAGTCATATCCAGAAAATTTAAGCCGGTTTAATAAGCCGGCTTTTTGATACATTCATGAAAGTGATCACTTCAAGGGAAAACAGGATATTCCGTGACCTTTCCAAACTGACTCTGCGCAAGTACAGAGACAGAGAAGGGAAGTTCCTGGCGGAAGGGCCGAACGTTGCCGGAGAGGCGCTGGAAAGCAGCGCCGTAACAGTAGAAAATGTCTTCGCGAGATCCGGGTCGGGATATGAAACGTTCACAGACGACACCATTGTTCTTTCGGAAGAACTCTTCGATTCAGTGTCCGACACCATGGCGAGCCAGGGTGTCATCGCGGTGATAGACAAGCCTGACCGCGGTACGGCGGAGGATGCGCTGAAGGATGCAGCGGAACAGGGAAACGTACTGGTCCTTGACAGACTTCAGGATCCTGGCAACATAGGTACTGTGATACGTACGGCAGAAGGCGCGGGCATAAGCGCGTGCGTCTTCATTAAAGGAACATGCGATCCGTTCTCGCCTAAAGTAGTCAGAGCCTGCGCGGGTTCTGTGCTGAGGATGCCGCTGATCTTCTTTGACAGCGCTGAAAGGTTCATTGAGGAGGCCGGGAAAGACGGACTTACGACGGCGGTCACAGACGTAGAGAAGGGAAAGCTATATTATGACGCCGGCCTTACAGGGGGGTCCCATGTGGCACTCATCATCGGAAACGAGGGGAACGGTGTATCTGACGTCTTCAGAGAGAACGCGGAGATCCTTGTGAATATACCAATGAAGGGGAATCTGGAATCACTTAATGCGGGAATCGCGGCAGCGCTGCTCATGTACGAGCTCGCAAGGCCGTGCAGATAATATTCGATATAACAGGAGTTGAAGTATGCAGGAAAACAAGCTTACAGAAGTCCTCGAAGAGGCAAAGAAACAGCTCATGGAAGCAACCGACATGCAGGCGGCTGAAGATCTGCGTGTAAAGATGCTGGGCAAGAAGGGAGCTTTCACGACGATGCTCCGCAGCATGAGCGAAATGAGCAAAGAGCAGCGCAAGGAGTTCGGAAAAGCTGCCAACATGGCAAAGGCCGAATTCGAACGCATGCTGAACGAGCGTAAAGAAGAGATCAGGGCCAAGGCAAGAGAGGCCGCCCTTAAGGCAGAGCGCATCGACGTGACAGAGCCGGGCAGGGAAGTGAAGATCGGTGTTCAGCACCCGATCACACAGACGATCAATGAGATCGCACACCCCGCAAGAGATAAGACAGACACATTCTATGTGGATGAAGACATAGTACTCCGTCCTCATACATCTTCATGCGAGCCAAGAGCGGTGCAGGGACTGGAGCTTCCATACAAGATCATATCTCCGGGCAGATGCTTCAGATGTGATACACCTGACGCGACACACTCACATACATTCCATCAGATCGAGATGATGGTAGTGGGCGAAGGAGTCACGATGGCAGACTTGAAAGGATCGCTCGATCTCATGGCAAAGAGACTGTTCGGACCTGAGACGAGGACCAAGTTCAGACCGCATCACTTCCCATTTACAGAGCCGTCTGCAGAGATGGACGTGTCCTGCTTCAAGTGCGGCGGAAGAGGCTGCAACGTATGCAAGGGAAGCGGCTGGATCGAGATACTCGGATGCGGAATGACACATCCGCATGTTCATAAAGTAGGAAATATCGATACCGAGAAATATACAGGATTCGCTGTAGGCATGGGAGTCGAAAGAATAGCGATGCTGAAGTACGGCATCGACGACATAAGGCTTCTCTATGAGAATGACAAGCGTTTCATCGAGCAGTTCAAGTAGAGGAGGAAAGAGATGTTAGTATCAGTAAACTGGTTGAAAGATTACGTAGACGTAGATCTGCCTGCGAAAGAGCTTGGCGACAGGATGATAATGTCAGGCTCTAATATAGAGACGATAACCGAGATCGGAACAGGGATGTCGGGGGTCGTACTCGGTAGAATAGATAAGATCGATAAGCATCCTGACGCTGACAAGCTGGTCGTATGCCAGCTGAACGTCGGAAAGGATGAGCCGCTCCAGATCGTTACAAGCGCTACTAATATTTACGAAGGCGCGTATGTTCCTGTAGCGACGGACGGAAGCCATATTCCTGGGCCACTGCACGGTCAGCCTAAAGTTGAAGGCGGAGTGACTATCACAAAAGGCGCTTTGAGAGGCGTTGAGAGCGACGGTATGCTCTGCGGGCCGCAGGAGCTCGGATACGATGACAAAGTAGCTCCTATGAACTCCAAGGACGGCATCTGGCTGCTTCCTGGAAACTGGGACGATCATCTGGGCGAGGACTTTGATAAGGCACTCGGACTCGAAGACCACGTCATCGACTTCGAGATCACGCCTAACCGCCCTGACTGCCTTGCGATGGTAGGAATGGCGAGAGAAGCCGCGGCAACATTCGGGACACAGATGAAGTATCCTGACATCGCCGTAGAGCCTTCAGACGAGAAAGCTTCAGACTACATCAAGGTAGACGTGAAGTCAGACCTCTGCAGAAGGTACACAGCCCATGTGATCAAAGACGTCAAGATCGAGCAGTCGCCATGGTGGCTCCAGAAGCGCCTTATGGCCGCCGGCATGAGACCGATAAACAACATCGTCGATATCACCAACTTCGTAATGATCGAATACGGCCAGCCGCTGCATGCCTTTGATATAAGAAGACTTGCGGGACAGCACATCATCGTTGACACAGCCGAGAACGGAACGAAGTTCACAACTCTTGACGGAACAGAGCGTACGCTGGACGACACTATGCTCATGATCAATGACGAGAACGGTCCTGTATGCGTTGCCGGCGTAATGGGAGGCCTTGATTCAGAGATCGTAGAGGATACTACGACGGTAGTGCTGGAGTCAGCGAGCTTCGTGGGATCAAGCGTAAGATTCACTTCCAAGAAGCTGAACCTCAGGACTGAAGCTTCAGGAAGATATGAGAAGGGCATCGACCCGAACCAGTGTGAAGACGCGGCAGAGAGATTCTGCAGACTCGTGCAGCTCCTCGGATGCGGCAAAGTACTGAACGGATATGTCGACGTATACAAGAATCCTGAAACGGCGCCTACAGTAACTGCAAGAGTCAGCAGGATCAATAAAGTCCTCGGAATAGACATCCCGAGGGAGCAGATGGTCGGATATCTTGAGAGCCTTGAGATGAAAGTAGAGGGAGAGGGCGACGAGCTCGTCGTTACGCCTCCTTCAGTAAGACAGGACCTTCTTGAGGAAGTCGACTATGTAGAAGAAGTCGCCAGGATGGACGGATACGACAATCTTCCGATGACTCTTCCAAACATAGCTTCCAAAGTATCGACACCTGCCAGCTGGTATATGGCTCAGAAGGCAAGAGATATCCTGTCAGGCATGGGAGCTGATGAGATCCAGACATATTCATTCTCCGGAGACAGAGATATGGATATGGCAGGGATAGCAAAGGATGCTCCGGAGCGTGACTACGTCAGGATCATGAATCCTATGGGCGAGGATACGCAGGCTCTCCGCTCGATGCTCAGGACAGAGATGCTTGAAACACTGGCGCTGAACTACTCAAGGAACATGGATTCCATGAGAGCTTATGAGATCGGTACAGTATTCAAGAACAACCCGTCAGACGATCCTGACGAGAACAAGAGACTTCCGGAAGAGTACAAGCACCTTTCAATAGGTATCTACGGAGACGGTGAAGACTTCTTCATGCTGAAAGGCATGATCGATGCACTGCTTGACAGGTTCGGCATCAGAGACGTCAAATATATCGCTGAGAGAGAACAGCAGATGTTCCATTCGGGAAGATGCGCGCGTATACAGATCGCCGGGAAAGATGGACAGTATAAAGATCTCGGCATCATGGGTGAGATCCATCCGGACGTACTGGAGAGATTCAGCTTTGGAGCAAGAGCATGCGTGGCAGAGCTTGACTTCGACATGATCTGCAGCAACGCCGACACTGAAGTACACTACCAGAAGCCGCCGAAGTATCCTTCAACGCTGAGAGATATCGCTATGGTAGTCGATGCTGATCTGGAAGTCGGTTCCATTATCGACGAGATCAAGTCCAACGATTCAGGAATTCTTGAAGACGTGAAGCTGTTCGACATCTACCGCGGACTTCCTATTCCTCCTGACAAGAAGAGCTGCGCATTCAGCCTGACTTACAGAAGCGATGAGAAGACTCTTACTGATGAAGAGGTCGACGAGCAGCAGAAGAAGATCATTAAAGATCTGGAGGACATGTTTAACGCAGTGCTGAGAGAACAGTAACAGCTGCTTTGATCGTAACGGCGCTGCCGCAGGGAAGCAACTGCTGCGAGAGTGCACGGCACTTTCTAATGCAAGCCAGATTGCGGTAGAAAACAGGCTTGCGTTGTGATAAGATATAGTTTGGATTTTTAATTAGTTCATATAAGAAGCAAGGGTGGATTCTAATGGATGAAAGAGTAAATGTTAAGATCTTCGGTCAGGATTATCTGATCTCCGGAGACAAGGAAAAAGAAGAGATCGAGAAGGTAGCTGAGTATGTCGATAACAAGATGCACCTCATCGCCAGAGTTACTGACAAGAGAGGCACCGGCACTATCGCCGTACTGACAGCTGTGAATATTACAGACGAGTACTTCGACGCTATGGATGAGATCGAGAGACTCAAGGCTTCCAATCAGCAGATCGAGAAAGACGCACAGCGTTATCTCAAGATGCTCGATGACACCAAGGAGAGCCATATGCAGTCTAAGGAGAGCCTGGACAAGCTGAGAGAACAGAGCAAGGAAGACGAGACCAAGTACAGAGAGCTGGAGAAGAAGTGCTCAGAATATGAGAATTCGATCTTTGATCTCCAGATGGAAAACATCCAGCTCAAGAGCGAGATCGAGAAGCTCACCAAGGAGTAGATGAACAAAAAAGCTTTACAGGTATTAGAGTACAATAAGATAAAAGAGCTCCTCGGGCAGGAGGCAGGCTGTGCCATGTCGCGCGATATGGCGGCTGCGCTTGCCCCGGGAGAGGATATCAGGGATATAGCTGATGAATTAAGGTCGACCACGGAAGCGGTTGACCTTATTGTGCATAAAGGCGCATTGCCGACTGAGGGGATACATGATCTCAGAGCCACCTGCGGCATCGCCAGAAAAGGCGGATGCCTTTCCATGAAGCAGCTGATCAGCGTTGCCCATGATCTTCGTGTTGCCATAAGAGTTACCGGATTCCTGAAGGGCGAGCTGCCTGAGATCCCAGGGATACTTTCGCTTGCGGATCTTATCGTTCCGCACGACGAGCTGGCAAAGGACATAGACAGATGCATCATCTCTGAAGATGAGGTGTCTGACGACGCGTCGCCTGAGCTCAGGCGGATAAGGCGCGCGATAATCAGACAGAATGAGGCCATCAGGGCAAGGCTGTCGCATATGGTGAACAGCCAGTCCAACCAGGCTTTCCTTCAGGACACGATAGTCACTATCAGGGACGGCCGCTACGTCATCCCGGTCAAGCAGGAGCACAGAGCAGAGTTTCCGGGAATCGTTCACGACCAGTCCAAAGGAGGAGCTACGCTTTTCATAGAGCCTCAGGTAGTGGTCGAGCTGAACAACGAGCTGAAAGAGCTCATGCTTGAAGAAGAGGCTGAGATCGCGAGAATACTGCAGGATCTGTCTGACAGAGTAGGGGCCTGCTATCACGATATCCTGAACAATCAGGACATCATAGCAAGGCTTGACTTCATAATGGCCAAGGGCAAGCTTTCATGCAGGATGAAGGGTGAAGAGCCTTCGCTAAACGATACAGGAGTGCTCAGGATAGTACAGGGACGTCATCCTCTTCTGGATCAGGACAAGGCAGTACCGATCACTGTAGAACTCGGAGGAGGACCGGGCGCAGGCGGATGGGCCGGATCGTCGGCTCAGCGTGAGGATGCTCCGGGATATACTACACTGGTCGTGACCGGACCGAACACAGGCGGTAAGACAGTTACGCTGAAGACATGCGGTCTTCTGTCGCTTATGGCGCTTTCAGGCCTGCACATACCGGCATCATGCACGAGTACGATACCGGTCTACAGCGATGTGTTCGCCGATATAGGAGACGAACAGAGCATAGAGCAGAGCCTGTCGACGTTCTCATCTCATATGAAGAACATCGTTTACATAGCCGGAAGAGCTGCTTCAGGTTCACTTGTTCTTCTTGATGAGCTGGGCGCGGGTACGGATCCTACAGAAGGAGCCGCTCTCGGAGTAGCCATACTGGAAAAGCTGCACGCGGCAGGCGCGCATGTCATAGCGACGACACATTATAACGAGATAAAGAAATATGCGCTTTCCACAGAAGGCGTAGAGAACGCTTCCATGGAATTTGACGTGGAGACGCTTTCGCCTACATACAGACTTCTTACTGGAGTTCCGGGAAGATCGAACGCATTTGAGATCTCCAGGAAACTCGGACTTTCAGGAAAGATAATACAGCGCGCGGAGACTTTGATCGAGAGAGGAGATCTCGCTTTTGAGGACGTGATCACCGCGATAGAGAAAGACCGGTTCGAGGCAGAGAAAGCACGTGAAGAGGCGGCCAGGCTGAGGTCAGAGATGGAAGAGGCCAGGCAGAGATTCGACGCCGAGGAGAAAGCTTTCCGTGATAAGAAAGAACAGATGATGCGCGACGCCAGACGCGAAGCGCGTGAGATACTGCGCGACGCCGGAGAGACCGCAGACGAGGTGAGGCGTGAGCTGAAGGAGCTGACAAAGGAAGAAAGCCTCGGCGAGCGGAACCGTCTGTTCTCAGAGGCAAGACATGCGCTGAACGAGAAGGGAAAGAAATATCAGGAAGTCGTGATAAAGCAGGTGAACAGCAAGCCTGTGGACATATCCGCGGTCAAGACCGGGGACAGGGTGAAATACCTCCCTATGGATCAGAACGGCGAGATAATCACTCTGCCGGACAGCAAGGGCAATCTTACCATACAGATCGGCTCGGTGAAGATGAAGGTGAACGTAAGCGACCTTACTCTGATCAATGAGGGAAAGAAAAAATCTTCCGGAAGCAGCTCGGCTTCGCGTTCACAGATCAGCGGAATGATGCGTCAGAAGGCTATGGCGATATCGCGTGAGAAGGACGTGCGCGGACAGAATCTGGACGACGCGCTCATGGAAGTATCAAAATACATAGACGACGCAGCAATGGCAAGACTTGAGACATGTGTGATAATCCACGGACGCGGAGAAGGCATCCTGAAGGATGGCATACGTAAGGAACTGAAGCGGAACAAGCATGTGAAGTCGATTCGTCCGGGCGAGTACAACGAAGGCGGCGAGGGAGTCACCGTAGTCACACTTAAGAAGTAGGGGACGGTATGTATATAGTAAGCGCGTGTCTTCTTGGCGCAAACTGTAAATATAACGGCGGAAACAACGATAATGAAGACGTGAAGGACTTCTGTGAAGGGCACAGGATACTGGCTGTGTGTCCGGAGACAGAAGGAGGGCTGTCTTCTCCGAGGCCGCCGGCAGAGCAGCAGGGTGAAAAGGTCGTGGACTGCGAAGGTAAAGATGTTACCGCCGAATTCAGAAATGGAGCGGAGATCTGCCTTCAGAAGGTGCTTGATTCAGGCGAGGAGCCGGAGCTCGCGGTCCTGAAGGCGAACAGTCCTTCGTGCGGCTCATGCTTCGTATACGACGGCACATTTACCGGCACTCTCACCAGAGGCGACGGCATATTCGCCGGGCTCATCAAAGCCCGCGGCATCAGGGTGCTCACAGAAAAAGATATATCAGAAACAACAGTGAAGGAGCTGAAAAAATGATCGACATTAAAGACAGGATCGCAGAACTTCTGTCAGGACAGGTAGAGGGCCTGACAAAAGAAGAGATAAAGGGCATGATCGAGGTGCCGCAGGACAAGACGAACGGTGACTACGCGTTTCCGTGCTTCAGGCTCGCGCGGACGCTTCACAAGGCTCCTCCTCTTATAGCACAGGATGTGGCAGCAGGAATAAGCGGGGATCCGATGTTCGAGAAAGTTGAACAGGTCAACGCATATGTGAACATGTTCATATCAAAGGCAGAGTTCTCGGAGATCACGCTTGAGGCAGCTCAGAAGGACGATTTCGGAAGCTCTGACGAAGGAAAAGGCAAGACTGTTATAGTTGAGTACTCTTCGCCTAACATCGCCAAGCCGTTCCATATAGGCCATATAAGGACTACCATAATCGGAGACTCCATCTATAGGCTGTATAAGGAACTGGGATATAAAGTAGAGAGACTGAATCACCTCGGAGATTACGGGACACAGTTCGGAAAGATGATCGTGGCATATAAGAAGTGGGGCAATGCAGAGGAGCTGGAGAAAGATCCAATCAAATATCTGCTTTATCTCTACACGAAGTTCCACAAGGAGGCGGAAGAGGAT
This sequence comes from uncultured Eubacterium sp., assembly GCA_964388765.1. GTDB lineage: Bacteria > Bacillota > Clostridia > Peptostreptococcales > Anaerovoracaceae > Aminicella. The sequence continues at coordinate 2,051 of CAYMBU010000053.1, read as the reverse complement.
CCGTCACTCGACGATCAGGCAAGGGAAGCTTTCGTAAAGCTTGAAGCCGGCGAAGAGGAAGAAGTAAAGCTGTGGAAATGGTTCAGCGACCTTTCGCTTAAAGAATTCAACCGCGTATACGACATGCTGGACATCACCTTTGACGAATACGACGGAGAGAGCTTCTACTCAGATAAGATGCAGCGCTTCATCGACGAGCTCAGAGACAAGGGACTGATGCACGAGTCGAGAGGAGCCAATGTCGTCGATCTGGAAGACTACGGCCTCGGCACAGCGCTCATCACTAAATCAGACGGGTCGACCCTGTACTGCACACGTGACATCGCGACTGCGGTATACAGAAAAGAACACTATGATTTTTACAAGAACATATATGTCGTGGCGACACAGCAGAATCTGTATTTCAAGCAGCTCAAGATGATCCTGAAGCTTCTCGGATATGAATGGGAGAAAGACTGCATCCACGTTCCGTTCGGAATGGTCAGCCTTGAGAACGGCCACATCCTCTCTACAAGAGGCGGAAACGTCGTATTCCTTGAGGATGTGCTGAACAACGCCGTAGACAAGACGAAAGAAATCATCAGAGAGAAGAATCCTGACGCGTCAGAGGAGCACGTTGACGAAATCGCCAGAGAAGTCGGCATCGGAGCTGTCAAGTTCCAGGAGCTCTCCAACAACAGGATCAAAGACTATACGTTCACATGGGACAAAGTACTCAACTTTGACGGAGAGACAGGCCCGTATGTACAGTATACACACGCAAGATGCGCAAGCGTCCTCAGAAAAGCCGGAGAGGAGACTGTCGAGAAAGCAAAGGCGATCGACAAGCTGGACCTTACATACATTTCAGGAGAGAATGCATATGAGCTCGTAAAGCTTCTGTATGCCTTCCCTGAGGTGATAAAGGATGCGGCATATAAATATGAGCCTTCGATACTTACGCGCCACATCATCGACATAGCGCAGTCATATAACAGATTTTATCACGACGAACACATCCTTACAGACAACGAGGATGAAAAGCTCGCCAAGGTGGCGCTTACCATAGCGGCCAAGAACGTGATCAAGACAGGCCTTGGACTTCTCGGGATCAAGGCCCCCGACAGGATGTAGCTTATAATAAGATGCGTTACGAAGGAATGATATACAGACCGCCAAGCGAGGCATACAGCCTGCTGGTACAGGTCACGATAGGGTGTTCGCATAATTCGTGCACATTCTGCAACATGTATATAGACAAGCAGTTCAGAGTGAGAAGCGAAGCTGAAGTGTTTGAAGATCTTGAAGAGGCCCGCGCCGCATATCCTTATGTGGAGCGAGTTTTCCTGTGTGACGGTGACGCGCTGTGTCTTTCGTCAGACAGGCTCGTAAGGATACTTGATAAGATATACAGGCTTTTCCCTGAATGCAGACGCGTGAATGTGTACGGGAATACGATAGATGTACTTGCCAAGACGGCTGAAGAACTGAGCATGCTCGCTGAGCACGGCTTGAAAATGGTATATCTGGGAGCAGAATCAGGCGACCCGGAGGTGCTTAAGGCCATAAGAAAAGGCTCGACCAGAGAAGAGATCATTACGGCTGTAAAGATGCTGGAAGCGTCAGGAATACAGACTTCGGTAACGTTCATTTCCGGACTTGCAGGCAAGGCAGGCTGGCGTGACCACGCTGTGAATACAGGGACCATGATATCTGAAATGGGAGCTTCATATGTGGCTTTGCTCACTCTGATGCTTGATCCGAGGACAGAGATCGCCAGACAGATAAGGGAAGGTGAATTCCAGCTGCTCTCGCCTGAAGAGGTAATAGCGGAGACTTATCTTATGCTTGAGAATGCAGATCCGGTCAGGCCTTGCGTATTCAGAAGCAACCATGCAAGTAATTATCTGTCGCTGAAAGGCGATCTTCCGACTGACAGGGACCGCATGCTGGCGCAGCTGAGAAATGCCATGGAAGACAGCGGCATGCTTAAAGACGAGCGCTTCAGGGCGCTCTGATAAGGAGGCATGATAAAAAGTAAACAGTAGGTGATACGAGTGCTTTAGCCGTTG
>CAYMBU010000052.1:0-11143 GCA_964388765.1 uncultured Eubacterium sp. | reverse complement strand
ACACTAAAGGTGCATGAAGACAGAACGCCGATATGGAGAAGCCTGCTGATATATACCGCGCTTTTCCTGGCGCTGTCTTTTCTTGTATATTTTCTGTTCATAATGAACGGAAAGACTTTTCTCAGATACGATTCGCCTAACAGAGACGCATATGCCCAGAGGTATATGTTCACTTTTGAGTTCAAGCGGTTCCTGGAGAATCTGTTCCGGGGCGGCACGGTCAATACGTGGGACTGGTCGATAGGGCTCGGCGCCGACGGATACGCATTCAACGTGTCTCAGCTATTCAGCCCGTCGTCTTATGCCCTGTGCTTCGCACCTGAAAAATACATAGATGTTTTATATACGGGATTCATAGTGCTGAGGGTGTATCTCTCAGGCCTGTTTTTCCTGCTGTTCGCAAGGAAGATCGGCATGTCGGACTACCAGGTGATCCTCGGCGCCGTCACATACGCGTTCTGCCCGTGGATCATCAAAACCACTATCTATCAGGGAACGTTCATTAAAGCCTCTATGCTGTTCCCGCTCGTTATGCTTGGTGAAGAGAAGATAATACGGAAAGAATCGCCGCTGCTCTTCATCCTTTCTGTCGGTTATGTCGTGCTCACAATATTCTCATTTGCCTATATGATAGCGCTGATAGTGCTTCTGTACTTCTTCATCCGTATGCTTACGGACGGTACATCCAGATCTGTGATAGAAGTGGTGAAAGCTACGGCATTGTTCATCATGAGCGGCATGGCCGGGATAATGATGGCAGGCGCCGGCCTTATGGTCACGCTGCTGAAATTCGGCGAGACGACCGGAGCTACCGGAAAGACTGTGAACGCACTATGGACGATGACGCAGTATCTCAGGCTTCCTATGAGGCTCATGACGTGGACTTCGGCGTTCAATTCAAGTTCTCTTATCGGCATATCGGCTATCGGGATCATAATGATCCCTGTCATTGCATACAGAGTCCTGAAGCGTGATACAGGGTCGGTCATGACGTGCCTGCTGTTCATCTTCGTCCTTATTCCGGGAGTGAACAGCATGTTCAACTACTTCAGCTATCCTACGGGAAGATGGATGTTCGCGCTGGCGTTCTTCTATTCGCTTGCCGCAGCGTCATGCTTCGATGAGGAGATACTGAAAAGCAGGAAGAGCAAGATCGCTGTTACTGCAGTATTCGCTGTATATTCGGCATATCTTCTCTGGATCCAGAAGATACTGGACAGAGACGTCAAGCTCGTCGTGCTCGTATCATGGATAACATGCGTGCTGATCATACTTCTGATCTGGGTGAGATACAGGGATGGAGAGATCAGAGGACGCCTTGTGTTCGACACTTTGATCGTCGCTGTCATGTGCGCGGGCATAGCTTTCAGCTATAATGTGAAATTCCTTTCGGAATACCCGCTGTATCTGGACAGAGGTGAAGCCGAAGAGCTGATGAGTGCTTCCAGGCAGAGAGTCGCGCAGAAGATAGACGACAACGGATTCTACCGCGTGGACCAGGTCATCAAAAACTCAAGGGACAGTAAGAACAACGAGCAGATGTATTTCGGGAACAGATCCAATTACGGGTTCTATTCAAATATCGACGTAGGCTGGATAGAATACAATAAGCTTCTTGACAACAGCCAGAGCTACTACAAGAGAGTAAGGATGAGATCGAACGACAACAGGTTCGGACTTGATCTTCTGCAGGGAACGCGATATTTCATCGGAAACGACAACGATCCGGATGAAGGTATCAATGAATACGCGGGATACGGTTTCGAGCCGTATGACAAGATCGAGGGAATCGACATCCTGAAAAACAAGTACTTCATCGGAGCCGGATGCGCATTCAGCAAATATATAAAGGAAAGCGAATGGCTGAAGCTGTCGTATGCGGACAGGGAAGCTGCGATGCTCATGGCTGTCGTGGTGCCGGACGATGAGCTGATGCCATCAGGTATGAAAGAGATGTCTGCTTCTGATGTGGATTCGGGCATCGAAGAGTGCAGGTACAGCATCAGACGTAAGAAGAACGGCAACAAGCTGATAATAGACGTGGACAACGACGACGAGCATCAGCTCCTTCTGTCGATGATCAACGTGAAGGTCGCCGGAGACGCACTCTTCGAGATGCAGGTGAAGAACGGCGTAATTAAGAAGTCTGTCATGAATTCCAGAGGAGATGAAAGAGGATATCCTGACATGAGGGATTTCTCTGTGAACCTCGGAAGCGGAAAGAAGGCAGGGAAGCACATAGTCATCAAGCTCAAAGGGAACGGCGCTGCCGAGAAGTCAGGCATCAGCTATGACGACCTGATCATATATAGGATACCGCTTTCCACTTACAGGAAGAATGCGGAAGTCCTTGTTGACAACAGCATGAAGGTGACGCAGTTCAACAACGACTATATCAGAGGAACGATAACTGCAGACGGACAGAGACTGCTGTATCTTTCGATACTGGACAACTACGGCTGGGATGCTTATGTAGACGGCCGTAAAGTGAAGACCAGAGACAGGATGGATATAGCGTTCATGGGAGTAGATCTGGAGCAGGGGGAGCATACCATTGAACTCAGGTATCATACCAGAGGATTCATATCCGGTGCGGTATTATCGTTTGCGGGACTTTTATGTGCCATTTTCATTTGTTTTTTGCACAGGAAGATGTATAATTAAAGTCACGGGTAAATAAACAAGGGGTATTCAGGGGATTTTTTATGAGCAGTTTTTTCAGAACAATTCAGATAATCATTCTGGCCGCGGTACTTGTTGGTATCGCAGCTTTTGCGTTCAATCCGACATTTGCGGACGGCATATATGCAGAGCCGCCGTCACTTACCAAGACTGTGAGATACGTATCCAAGTATAAGGGGAGCCGCGTTACGCTTAAGTGGAGCACTTCGTTCGTCCAGCACAGCGACGGTACCGTAGCACCGGCTTCCGGATATGAGATCCAGTATTCAAGGAAGAAGGATTTTTCATCCAAGAAGAAGATATTAAAGGGGAGCGGGGCCAGGTCCACGACCATCAGCCTTCCTAAGCTGAACTCCAGGAAGAAATACAAGAAATACATCAACAAATACTATTTCAGGATCCGCAGCTACGCCGAGGTAAACGGGAAGAAGGAATATTCCAAGTGGACCAAAGCTTCAAGATTCAAGACTGTTAAAATATATGCCCCGGCAGTGATCAGGAATGCTGACGTCATGGGGAAGCATGTAGATCTGAAATGGGATTCTCCGGATTATGATATCTATTACGACGGATATGTGGTATGCGGTAAGAAGACATCAGATGTTAGATGGAAGCAGAGGAAACTGCTGGAGACACAGGATGTCAGGACCTACAAGGATACAGTGGGCTATGAGCAGGAGTACGACTATATGACTCTGGCCTACAGGTGTGTTTCGACAGAGGATCCGCGTACGCTGAACAATACGAGCCGTCTGAAGGCACTGAACGATCTCCAGGATCAGTATAAGACTTCCGTAACGACTGAGAAACTGGTACTCGGCATTCCTGAGATCTCATGCGTATTCGATAAGGGCAAGCTGATCGTATCCTGGAACGCTTCAGACAACGCAGAGGCATATCATATCGAAGTATCCGAATCTGAGAGCTTCGATACCTTGGCATACACAGAGAATATGGCCGCGATAGAGGACTTCACTTCATATCAGCTGAGCATAGGGTCTCTAAAGGACAATGTCACATACTATGTAAGAATGAAGGCATCTGCGGAAAATGAAGGGAACACATATTATTCGGGTTATTCTGACGTCAGGACAGCTCAGTATGAGAACCTGACTTATACGATCAAGTTCTCCGGGAACGGGGCAACTGACGGGACGATGAGCAAATATGTCGCGCAGGAAGATCAGGATGTCATCCTGCCGCAGAATCAGTTCACCAGAGAAGGATATACATTCGCCGGATGGAGTACCGTGAAGGGCGCCGTAAATAAATACAGAGACGAAAATAACGTGCTCAAGGTCGATACGGCAAACAGCGTCGATGTGGACTGGAACAACTTCCAGATAGGAAGAGTCGAGTTCGCAGACAAGTCATCCGTAAGGGATCTGGCGGAGGCCGGAGGCTCGATCACTCTGTACGCATGCTGGAAAGGATCAGGAGTCAAGGCAGCGTCTGACTGGGCGGTCTATATATCGCGTGACGATACATTTGAATACGGCCTCGTTACAAGCAGCGGCAAGGTTTCGAAGAGCAACAGCCATTCGCACTGCTGGTTCTGCAAAGGTGGGCCGCAGGTATTCAACTGCAATGCTCTCTGCGCGGCGGCATATCAGCATGGAATGGGGTACTTCTCCAAGTACTGGTCAGGAAGCACTTCGCCTACGCCGTGGAAAGACAGAGGATTCAGGGCGCTCGGCAAGAACTATGATCCTGCGCTTATCAAGCGGGGAGATATCATCTGCTGCTACAACGGAAGCTATTACAGCCATGTCATGATGGCAGCCAGCGGGGACGACGTAGAGCTCTCCAAGCGTGTGATCGTTAACGCCAGAGGCTGGGGCAAGGGAGTTTGCACCCAGAACATGCTTAATAAGCTGGACAACTACAAGTACTATTACGTACTTCGTCTGGAAGAGTAAAGCATCAAAGAAATAATTCCATAAATTACAGAAAATGGTATTGTAAGGGAGGATTTCCTGTGATATAATCGTACCATCGGAAAGCTGTGAACAACAGGTCTCTTAGAAGGCGGGCTTATGAGCCCGCCTTTTTATATATATATATCATTTCAGCGGTTCAACAGCTGTATCAGTGAAACAGGCAGTAAAGCCTGTTTTTTTATTACTATCAAGGAAGGCAGGTAATGTAAATGCAGGTAATGAAGAGAAAAACAGCAGCCATGCTCGTTTTGATGATCATGGCGGCAGCGGTGCTCTCGGTATCTATATCATATGCGCAGAGCATCAGGGCAGACAGCGGAGGAGCAGGGACGGCGGTGCAGGTAGATGAAGAGGGGAATGTCGACAGGAAGGCAGACGTAGATCCCGTATCAAGGGAAACATCTGACGATGTGATATACCACGCCATGTACATAATGGAACACGGCGACAGCAGATATATCGATGTTTCGTCGGTGGATATGGATTCTCTGGCCAGGCCGGTCACCGTGGCGAGGGGAGTAGCTACATATAACTATGACAGGCAGAAAGAGTGGGAGTTCGGCAGTAACTCGGTATTCAGCATGGACTATGAGATACCGGTATACGATGTGGATCCGTACAGCGGATACTATATCGCGGTGCCGGACGTGAATCTGGGGAATGATGAGATAGGAAGCTATGATTTCACTCTGGCATACAACAACAACTGCGGAGAGGTAATCAACGGCTGTGTCTACCGGGACGGCATAGCGTATATCCCGAAGTATACAGTAGACGATCCGGAAAACAGCGAAGATCTTATCTCAGATACTCCTGTCGCAATGCAGCTGAACTACTATTTTAGAAACGATGAAAGCAGCGGTAAAATGTTCTCCAAAACATTCCCTGTACAGATCCTCAGAAAGGGCGTTCCCGAATACAGGACGGTCAGGGTAGAGAACATGTTCGCAGACAATTCCGTATCGTTTCCCATAGGAGATCTGGACAAGTCAGACATAGCAGTCATGCTGAACGGGACAGTGCTTCCTATAGCTGAGACGGCATACGACATATCGGGCGGCACGCTTACCATCCACACTTCGGCCGCTGTGATCTCGGGAGTCAACGTGCTGGTTAAGGACAAGCCATTCGTTGAAAGAGTGAAAGACATGCTGACAGAAGACGTGCATGCGGCAGGAGTCGCGCCTTCTGATATGAAGCACTACAAGACGTCAAAGGGGTCCGACGTCATACTGACAGCAGATCTGGGCGATATATATACAGGCTGGAGAGGCCACTATCAGGCGCCCGAAAAGATATACTGCACGCCGAAGGACCAGACGAAGTATCTAAACTTCCCGAGGTTCAGCACTCTGCAAGCCCTTCCGGAATTCATCAACTCCATCGATTACATGTATGGCGCATACGCGACAGGATACGGCAATTACAGCGGCTATTGGGCGCTCGCTTCATACACCAAAGGCGTGGATATAGCGAATGGAAAAACTGTAGTGAAAGATGCGGAACATGAGCTGTACGACAGCAGCTCCGGCACCAAGAAGACCATGTATGAATGGCTGAAGCACTGGACTCAGCACCTGGAGAAGAACAATGGGAAATACGGCCCGGGCTCAGACAGACAGTTATACAATAACGGGCTCAGCGGCGTCACGAATTTCGCGGTCCCTTTTCCGAAGTCAAGAATAACAGGAGACGACAGGAATCTCATATCCAACAGAGACAATCCGGGATACGCATCTACGTCGGCCGGTAATCCGGATATGATCTTTGACGCTGAAACAGAAAGCGGGAAGCAGGCGATAGAGCCGGGTGACTACTTCGCTGCAACGTGTGCGCATCTGGACAGCGACGGCTCAGAAGACGGTACGTTCGATGGCGAGAACAGCAGGACAGTATATGTTTCATGCCTTGCGAAGGGAAAGGACTACATAGTGCTCTGTTTCGCCATAGCAGGCGTGACCAAGCAGGAGGCAATGGGTGTATACAAGTTCAAAACACAGTCATATGGGAAATTCTCCATAAAGAAAGAACCGGCATCCGGATACGACGATGCGGTCAAAGCAGGAAAGAACGTATACTCGCTGGAAGGCGCGAAATATGCACTGTATGAGGACCAGGACTGTAAGAACGCAGCCGAGTCGGAAGGCGGAAGCAAAGTAGTGCTTACTACAGATAAAAGCGGCAGGGCGGAAAGTCCCGACATCGCGGCAGGCACATACTATCTGAAGGAAACAAAGGCCTCTCCGGGCTATTCAGTGAGAGAAGGCACGCTGAAAGTAGTGATCAAAGCGGGTGAAACGACTGAGGTGAAGGACAAGAAGATACTGCAGGAGATACCGGTCACGCTGAGCAGCCTGGAGATAAATAAAGTCGATAAAGACACCGGAAGGCCTGAGCCGCAGGGGAACGCCAGTCTCGCAGGCACTGAGTTCACCGTGAGATATTTTGATAACCTGAATGGGGATAATTCAGGAGATCCGCGCTTTACATGGGTGGTTCGGACGATAGACGAATCAGGAAAGGCAGCGCTTGACGACGACCATCTGGTCAGCGGTTCCATACCGAAGACAGAAGGCGTCAAGACGATCCTTCCGCTCGTTACATACGAGCTGTCAGAGACAGAGGCTCCTGTAGGTTACAGACTCTCTCCGGAGAAGAAGATCGCTGTGGCGGCGGATTCGGGCGGCAAGGCAAAGCTCACATATACTTCCGGAAGCGATGATACATTCAGGAACGAAGTGAAACGGTTCGGTATAAAAGTGCACAAGGCAGATAATGACTTTTCTGAGGCGTACGCACAGGGAGACGCATCGCTTGAGAATGCTGAGTTCACAGTCTGGAACGTATCAGACCACAGTATAGTGTCAGGAGGGAAAGAGGTGCCGTGCTCTGCAGAGCATAAAGATGACAACATAGTGACAAAGATCCGGACAGACGGGAAAGGAAGCGCGTCGACTCAGAACTCCGATCTGGCTTACGGCAAATACTATATCAAAGAAACTACTCCGTCGGAAGGGTACCTGCTGAATGAGAGATGGGAATTCATCGTATGGGTATACAACCGGGACGGCCGCGACAAGGTGGACATCATAGGGACTAATAATGACGACGGCACTGTGAACGAGACTCTGGATTTTACTGACGGGATGATGGTGGACCTGACCGGATATCAGATAAGAGAAGCAGTGAAAAGAGGAGCCGTACAGATAGTGAAGAGAGATAAAGAGCTACTGAAATCTGAAGCACTCGGTGGTGCGGACCTGAGCGATATCGTCTTTACAATCAGGAACGTATCAAAGCATGACGTCGCGGTGAGGAACGATCCTCTGGTCATAAAGACAGACAGCTTTCAGACTACGGTAAATTCACTGTGTGACAGCAGCCTGTTATATGGAGCCGGGACTACAAAGATCGCAGAGCCTGAGAGAAATGGCGTAAGGGTAGACTGGAAGAAGTTGTCATCCAAAGAAGGACAGTTTGGTCACACGATAAGACGTGTGCAGCCGGGGCAGGACGCCGGAGTGATAATAACGCACTGGAACAAAGACAAGAAAGCATACACAGCCGAGACTCTCCCGGATGATCTCCCGTACGGCACATATACGATCCGTGAATCGATGACAAATGACTCATATCAGAGAACAGATACTTCGGAGCACAGGTTCGAGATCCGGACAGACGGGACTGTGAGATGGTACGGAGAATCAGAGCGGCCTGACGCATTGATCTTCGACGATTATGTGTACAGAGGGTCGATAGCCGGGATCAAAATCGGGGACGGTAAGTCAGACAGATTCGGATACGTACCGTTCATGGTAACCATGAAGACTACCGGAGAGAGACATGTGATCGTTACTGATGAGGACGGCTGCTTTGCGTCAGGGGATATGCGTACGGATGACGAGCTGAACGAGAATGAGTTCGATGCCAAAGATACCAGAGTGAATCCTTTTGACGACCTTATCGGAATGGATCCTGAAAACATCACGAAAGATGCCATGAAAAAGAGAAGAGCACAGGTAGGTCAGCCAATCTGGTTCGGCACCGGCAGGGTAGGATCGCAGGCCGGATACGATCCGTCAGCCGGAGCACTACCGTACGGAGAATATATTATCGAAGAGCTGAGGTGCGAAAGAAACCGTGATCATAAGCTTCAGAAGTTTGATTTTTCGGTGAAAGAGAAATCGAGGCATGCTGTCGTAGACCTGGGCACAGTGACAGACGATGAAAAAGTGCCTGAGATAAGGACGTCTGCAGAGTCTGACGGGAAGAAGGAGATGCTAGCTTCAGAGAAAGCCGTCATTACGGATACAGTTACGATGAAAGGTCTGAAGCAGAGCGCTGAATACAGGCTTGAAGGAATACTGATGGATAAGCAGGCAAATGCTTTTGTTTTTGATAAAGACGGAAACGAGGTGACGGCAGAAACGTCCTTCCGGGGAGCCAGAGACAAGGGTGAGATGGTATTCAGCTTTGATGCGTCCCTGTGCAAAGGACACGATATCGTTGTGTTCGAGACTTTGTACGAAAAGACAGATGAAGGAGAGAAAGAGGCCGCGTCTCACCGTGATCTTTCCGATGAGGCACAGACGGTGCATGTCCCGCAGGCTGAGACGACAGCATCATGGGATGAGGATGATGATGTGAAAGAGTGCGCGGTCACGGATGAAGAGGAAGTAGAGATGACAGATACGGTGCGCTACAGCAACCTTACGCCCGGGGATGAATATGAAGTCACAGGGTATTTGTACGACGCTGACCTGTTCACAGCGATCACAGAACAGAACGACAGGAAGGAAGCACCATCAGAACATGTGACTGAAACAGTCGACGGCGTGAATATCGACATAGACAGGCTGACGGACCTGAAAGACGCCGTGAAGTCATCTGTCAGATTCAGGCCGGAGAAGAAGAACGGCGAGGTGAAGGTCAGGTTCACGCTGAACAGAGAGCGCATAGCCGGGAAACGTATAATCACATTCGAGGATGTGAGGAACGTGACCGGAGGTACTGACGCGAGAGCTGCGCTTCACGCGGACTGGGACGACAGGGCGCAGATAACGACTGTGCCGGCCCTTTCCACGACTGCAGATATCGACGGAAGAAGGAAGGTAATGGCGGCAGGAGAAGATCTGACTGTCACGGATGTCGTCAGGTACACAGGACTCACTCCGGGAGAAGAGCATACCATACAGGGGATACTGTACGACAAGAAGACAGGAGAGCCGGCAACCGGAAGTGATGGGAAAAAGATCACGGCAAAGCGGACTTTCACTCCTTCAGGGTCGTCAGGGAAAGTCGAGGTACGATTCACTGTCAAAAAAGGGGTAATGAGCGGTACGACGGCAGTCGCCTTCGAAGAGCTGTATGGCAGTAACGGTGACCATATCGCTTCGCACGCAGATATAAACAATAAAGCGCAGACGGTGACCATCACTCCGTATGTTCCGGATAAGCCGCGAAAACACAGGAATGACAGACCGGAAGAGCCTGAAGACGGATGGTACGGAGACGTGCCGCCGTACAGGAGCCCTAAGATGGGTGACATGGCGGCAGGCATGCTGCCCGTATATGTCCTGATCGTCGTTTCTGCCGCATTGGCTGTCAGATGGATCATGAAGCGCCGCGGACATTCTGCAGAAGATGAAAGGAGGTGAAAGAACTGAATGAATGAAGACATCATTATGATAGTCTCCGGATGGAAGGAAATGCTGGAGAAACAGGAAGAGATACCGCACAGAATGTTCATGGATCTCATGGTGTGCTTTTATGTCATGCAGAAGACGGGGAAGTACGGACACGAAGTGGACCTTACGCTGCTGAGCTATGAAGAGGCTGAGAGAAGGGGACTCTCTGACCCGGAGAAGCTGTTTGAAGCGGCACTAAAGAATACGGTGCGTCATTTCCCGCTCTGCATAAAGGATTACGGTGAAGGAATGTATGTGGTCACGAATGAGAAGGGAATCTTCGGGGCGACTGCCATGCTGTATCCGGACAGCCTTGAGAAGACTGCGGAAAAGATCGGCGGCGATATGGTCGTAGTACCGCTCAGCATACATGAAGTGGTCTGCCTGCCTGCTGACAAAGCGGATCCGGACATCATTCACGATATGCTCATGGAATCGATCATGGAAAGAGAACAGGAGGACAGTCAGGAGAATGTGCTTTCGTCGACCATCTACTACTATGATTCTGTGAGGAAACATATCAGCATACTTGTGTCCGGCGGCGATATGGTGCAATAAAGAATCGCGAAATCAGCAAAACTGTGGTAACATAGGAGTAGAAGTTTTTGCTGATGAAGATGGGAGAAACATATGTCTGCTCCGGACCCGGTAGCGTTCACGATATTTGGACAGGATATAATATGGTACGGGATACTGATAGCTCTGGGGTTCGTCATCGGGATACTGATGGCATATAAAAGAGCTCCGGAATACGGTATCAAAAGCGATACGCTGCTTGATTTCGCGATCTGGCTGATGCCGATCTCGGTCATAGGGGCGAGGGCGTACTATGTC
>CAYMBU010000051.1:2694-11380 GCA_964388765.1 uncultured Eubacterium sp. | reverse complement strand
GTAAAGTATGTCTTAGCGCCAGATACGTTTTATGTTTTAGACTGAGCAAAGAACTTCATCTTATCTACATCATAATGATCTTTCGCAGGCTCATTGGCGTCAAAAGCCACTATGTCCGGCTTGAATGTATCTACCGCCTCTGCCCAGGAGAGAAACTGTATCGACTTCGCCTGCTTATGTGCCACCCCGGTGATTGAATGCAAGCCCATGACACGGAGCATGCTCTCTTTATATTCGACATCAAGCATCAGTGTCCGGTCAGGAAGTAACGCGCGGTTCAATACGTCTGCAGATTTGATTTTGATATCGTCACTACAGATGATCGCAATGCCGAGCTTTCGCTGCCTTGTGTCGAAACTGCCAGGTTTTCTGTAATCCAGGGAATAGCGAATATTTTTGAAATTGCTTTTAAACAGCTCATACTGGGATGGCGTTACTTCCTGCAGTATAGCGATAAAGCTGTCAGCACCAATAACCGATTTTAAGAAGTTGATCTTCAGTTCCGGGGTTCCCTGGTAGCATATGTTCCAATCAATTATCTTCATTCTCGCCACGCTCCTTATTTTCTTCTTCCATGCGCTCCTTCCAGTAGTCTTGAGACTTATTTATGCGCGGATAGCACCTATAAAGATATTTACATTCCCATGTATCATCCTGATACTCGCTGTATTCACTGATCTGACAGTCATTATACAGGTCCTCAGCCAATTCCATTATCACATCATATAGCTCAAGCTTTTCTTTGAATTTGTCCGGGATCCCTGCGAGGCCTACATTTGCACCTACTATATTGCCGACAACAGCTCCTGTCGAGTCGCTGTCACCTTCATGGTTGACTGCTGCAACGATTGCCTTTTCAAAGTCATCCGGATACTTAAGCGCACAATATGCTGCAATTGCCATCGTTTCTTCGGCTACCCATCCCCGGCCAAGAGTATGTATTGCATCCAGATCGTCTATATCCTGCTTTGATAAATATATCGCCCTTCTGAGAAGCCTGCACAGGACAGTTGCATTCTTTGATTGTGGATATATCTTCTCAATTATATCGATCGCTGACTGCACGGCATCTCTTATGCTGTCCTCTTTATGAGCTATTCGCATAATGATATGTGTGAGTGCAGCAGCAGGAATATAGCCTAGCTCATGGCCGTGAGTAAGAGCCGCTATGTCCGCGCCGAGCTTATCTATTTCCTCTTCTCCTCTATTACTGTCTCCAAAATATAAGCCGACCGGAGCTGTACGCATCACACCGCCGCATCCTTTACTGTTATTACTAGCTTTATCTTTTGTAGCAATATTCAATTCACTTGCGGCAGCCAGGCATGTCGTACCAGGCGCCCGCCGACTGAACAGCTCCGGAATATTCAAAAGCCATGACCAAGAATACGGATCTTCAAGGTCTATCGGATACTCCTCCGTCTGCGTTCTGTACCACTCGTGATAACATGCAGCTGCCATAGACTGCCATGGGCCTGCCATTCCTCTCGTACATAATCTTGTCATATTAACAAGAAGCGCAACGGCAGTAAACAAAGTCATCTGCGTATCGTCCGAGATCTGCGCAACTCCATCACAAAGTTCATATTCAGTTATTCCATTCGAACCATATTTTTGAAATATGTACTCTTCATCAAAAAATTCTATTGGATATCCAAGCGCATCGCCTGCGGCGCCGCCTATAAGGCAGCCTTTATATTTATCTAGATCTTTCATTTTCTATACTCATACAACAGTCTTGTATATAATTTCTCCGATCTCTTTAATATTTTGCTTTCGTACCGCAAAGACAATATCCATATCATATTAAGGTAATATCCATTACCCTTGGATTCATCATAATGTTTTATTGCTGTTATGCTCATTTATAGCCTTCCTTTTTAGTTCTTCTCAGCGTCTTCGTCATTATTGAAGTTGCCGAACACTTCTTCATACAGTTCTTTAAACTCTTCATAGAACTCCGCAGTATTCTCGTTGTCCTGCATACTCTCCAGTGCTTTGACTCCTTCTGCGTAATACCATGCCTGTTTATCTTTAGGCCTGCTGAATCGTTCCCAGACCTTATCGCCGATCTGTCTGTAGTCTCTTGCAATCGCTCTCATGTTCGAAAGTTTATCCGCTATGACCAGGCATTTGAGGTCAAAAGGCGCATCCCTGAGTTCATCCAACGCTTCCTTCTTCCTTTCCTCCCAGGACTTGCTTTTGTCTTCTGTGTGACCCTGGACAAGCTCCGCTACGCGGTCGCCGAAACTGGCTTTGATGTCATCAACCGTTGCACCGGTGTCTTCCACTGTGTCATGAAGAACGCCCGCCGCCATGACTTCAGTGTCAACATGCATAGCTCCAAGGATCGTCATCACCTCAAGAGGATGGACGATGTACGGAAGATCTGTTCCCTTCCTGACCTGTCCGGCATGCTTATCGACCGCGAACAGTATTGCTTTATTCAGGAGCGCAGCATTTTTATCCGATTCACTTTTAAATTCACTCATTTCTTATCTACTCCATTCTTAATGTTCCTCTATTTCGAAATCCGAGCTCAGCAGTCCGTTCATACCAAACATCAGCTGCAGCGCCTTCATCTCCGAATACATATCCAGGATATCACTTTGCATAAGGTCTGAAAGCAGGTTGTCATATACCTCAATAGAGGTCCTGATGTTATCCAGAACGTCAGCGCGGAGCCTGGCAATGTCTTTCGGCGGGAGTCCGCTTGTGAAAAGATTCCTGTATTGGCTGAGAACTTTTATGGTCTTAGGGAGATAAAAATCATACAGCTTCTGTATATCTGTTCCTCCGTCTTCCGAATCTGCGATCATCTTGTCAGCCCAGCGCATCACTTTGGTCATCTTTTCCTCAAGGGCAGACAGAGCTCTGTATATCTCCTCATCTTCATCAAGAGCGTCCTGTATATCTCTGAGATCCAGTATGATCCGGTTATCTGTCTCCGGTCGGCTGCGCTTCCAGACTTTGGCAGCTTCTTTCTTCACAGCCTCAAGCCGCTCACTCTCCAGCCTTGCCTTCTTTCCTGCAGCCGCTGTCTTTTCCGCTGCCTTTTTGGCTTCTGCCGCTGCAGCCTGAGCTTCGGCCATCAGTTTCATTGCTTTTTCAGTTTGAACTCTCGCCTCCTCCTTGCCTCTTTCAGCTTCAGCCATGAGTTCTTTTGCTATCTTCCGCTCCTCCTGAGCATATTTCAACTCGATCGTCGCGTCGCCTTTAATCTTCCGCGCTTCGTCGAGAAGCTTTTTTGCCTCCTCCCGCATTTCATTCTCACGGGCTTCCCTGTTTTGTTCAGCCTCAATGGCTGCACGGTATTTATCGGCGAGAGTACCTTCTGCCGGGCCGATGATAGTATTCAGCGGGACCTGTGTAAATGGATATTCATCCTCACTGTAATATCCTACAGATATCACCTCAACGACTTTGACCTCATTGCTCACCTTCACCTTGACGAGATCCCCTGGCCTGTAGATATCGTCTTTGCTCCTGTAGCAATAAGTATATCCGCCGTATCCGAAGCTCACGCTGAGTACGACAATATCGCCATCACGGTACTCGTCCCTGGGCGGGTATTTCCTCAGGATGTCAGCAAAAGCCTCATGCCTTGTCCATCCATGAGCCATGTAATCATACAATGTCAATTCACACCTCTTCGATTATAGTGATAGTACGATCAGTAATTGGGTGTTCTTTACAAAATGCAGCAACGGCCTCTTCGGCAGTTTCGCCTTTGTACCATATGCGGTCAAAGTCTTCGCTAACAAGGTAATATCCATTGCCCTCAGATTCATCAAAATGTTTTATTGCTGTGATGCTCATTTATTGCTCTCCCATGTTATAAATACTTACAGTCGCCACTATATAGCAGCCCATCAATTGCTGCCGTCATAAAACTCTGTTGTAGTCTTATTTGCCTGGATCAGTACGGAACTCTGATGAAACTCATCTATCATCTTTTTTGCTGCCGCATGCACAGAATCAATATCGGTGTCACTGAGGTAAACCACAAGCGTATATTCATTGTATACTTTATCTTCGTCTTTCCATCCACCGTGTGCTTCCTGTATAGTATAGCCGCCGAAATGATCCAGCAGAATCTGTTTCAGCTTTTCCTGTGCTTCTTCTGATGAGTATACCGGCTCATTTGTATCTTTGTCATTAGTACCAAGATACAAGACATACTGCACGTCTTTTGCTGACTCGGGCTCACTTGCCGGAAGCGGCCTGTTCATTACAGTAACAATTGCCACAATTGAAATTATGACAGCAATAATACTCGCTATGATAGCAGTGTAACCAGATCTGTTGTTCATTACCCGTCCTCCTCATTGTTCTCTACTGCATCTTAATTATCTTCTCTATAGGCTTACCCTTGCGCTCCGCCTTTTGCACAAGACAATCATATACTTTTATGAACGGCATATCGAAAACACTTTTTCTTGGCATGTTATAACTCCTTATAGAACTTTGTTATATTTATTTCTCCGGCTTAGGCCACGGCTGGTTCATCTCCCAGTGGTCCATTGCGTCCAGATATGACTGCTCCAGCATGGTGCCTTCATCGTAGTCTTCATCGCCGTAGTATTGTTCCATATACAGTTCTATATAGTCGTCATGGTAGTAATCTGCATACTCTTTGGCGGTCTTGAAATTGTCTACATCCTTATCGCGCCACTCTTCATGCTTTTTCCACTTTCTGTAGCGCTCCTCGTACGAGTCTTTATCCTTCTCCTCATCGTCTTCTTCCCGTTCAGACGCATCTTCATCTACAGGATCATCCTCGTCCTCATTATCCCAGTCTTTGTCATCGGCTTCGTCGTAATCCATCGTAAGCTCATCATATGATTCCGCATCAGCTACGGATTTTGATCGGTCGCTGCCGCCGCAGGAAGATAACAAAAGGGCAACTGCTAATATTAATATCAGAACTGAACTGCGTCTCATGATGCTGCCTACTCTTCTCTGTACATTTCGTTTATCTTTGCCTGAGCATGCTCAGACTTATGCTTGTCTACCAGCTTGTCCCGGAAGGCTTTAATGGAAAGCATCTCGTCGGCCACCTCCTCGAGCGGACGCATGCCGCCGTTTCCGATGTAATGGATCATTCTGTCCGCCAGGTAATCGGTATCCATCTCGTTGCTGATGAGCCTGGAGAACTCATCCGGATAGCCTTTATGTACCATCAGTTTGTATAGTATCTCACTCTTTTCTGACATGTCTTTTATACACCTGCGTCCTCACGTTCTTCCTACTATTACAGTATGCGCTTACGGCGGAAGAATTGCAACACGAAAACGGGATACACGGTAATTATCTTCCGTGTATCCCTTTAGCATTTTCGGTTTCAGCTTACTGGTATCTGTATACTGCCTCTAAAACGGCATGTGCTACTTTACTGTTACCTTGATTATGCTGCACGCTCCATTATGGGCGTATACGTATATCTTGCAGGTGCCTTTAGCTTTAGCTTTTATCTTGCCGGATGCTGTTACTGTCGCAACTGTCGTCTTATTGCTCATGTAGCGCAGTGTTCTGACATGTTTCTTCGACAGCAGCTTCTTCGCCGGCTTAACCTTCATTACCTTCGCCCTGATCTTGTATGCTTTTCCGGTCTTGAGCGAAACGACTTTCTTTGTCAGTTTGACGCTCTTTGCGTTGGTGTACTTCTTGTTGCCGTTCGATGTAAACGCATGGAGCGCCGGGCTTGTGCCGATGTATTTCTTTACGCCGTCTCTCATTACCCACGCTTTCACAAAGCCCTTATATTCTTTCTTGGCCTTCAGGCCTTTCTTTGTGAACGTGAACTTTGTGTTGCCTTTGATTGTCTTGATCCTCTTGCACTTTTTGCCGCATCTGCCAAGGAATATGTCATACCCTTCGGCAGCCGCGACCTTGCGCCATGTGATAATGAGAGCACGCTTACCCTTTGCTGCCATTTTTTTAGGTGCCATGCGCACACTCTTCAGCTCAGGTTCCGGCTCCGGCTCCGGTTCGGGCTCCGGCTCCGGTTCAGGCTCTGGCTCTGGTTCTGGCTCCGGCTCTGTTACGGTCACAGTTACCTCTAAGTTACTTACTACTTCGTAGTTATATGTATCTGACGGTGTGAAAACAGCCATGAATTTGTTCGCTCCGGCTTCTCCTACACTCTTTGTCGGATCTGCCCACGACCAGGTGCCTTCCGCCGCCTCAGGAAGCGCAACATCGGAAAGCAGCTGACCGGTCACCGCGGTAAGCCCTGCGGGTATCTGGTATGACGGGTAACCCTTTTCAATTGTGACATTCACCACGTCAGTATACACCTCTGAAGACACACCGTCTTTCGTGCTTGTAACGAGACAATAATAGAAGTGCTCGCCTGCCGAATCATATACCGGAATATTGAATGTGTTTTCGGTCTGTCCAGTTATTGCCGTTCCGCCTTCTGTGCTATCTTTAGTGTTGCTGTACCATTGATATGAAAGTTCTCCATCGTCAGGGCTTTCTGCCTCAACACTTATCGCACGGTTGGAACTGCTCCCATACACGACACTGCCGCTGTGGGACGGCTGGGTTTTGATGACCGGTGGCGCGTAGTAAAAGCGTACCTTCTGATATTCATTCAGCGCTCTGGCCTCTGTAACTGCCGGAATCTCTTTTCCTTCGCTTTCGCCCAGAACATCAGTCCAGCCGACGCCAGGGATACTGTTAAGCACACTTTCTCTAATAGCCTGCGTATTTCCACTTGCTTCGACATCCACGTAATTGCTCTCAGGAGCAATGTTTGTAGTAGCGCCGATCATTCTGATTCCATAACTTTTATGTACGTTCCCGCCTGTTGCTTTCAGCTTTCCGCCGAAGATATATACATCATTACTAAGGATGCCATCACTACAACCACCATTGGGATTAGGTTCACCGCCTGCCGCATTCACCGTACAGTTGTCTTTAATCGTAATCGAACCACCAAAAGCTGTGATGCCGATGCTATTAGACATAGGCCCTGATCCTCCTAAAGCAGTGACCGTGCAGTTTCCCCTTATTGTCAGATTCTCATAACAACGGATTCCATAGCTGCCAAACTCGGCGCAATCAGATCCGGTCTTAAGGATACCATTGCCTTGTATCGTCATATCGTGATAACTGTGTACTCCTGCCTGATAATTGTTTATTTCCACGCCTTTCTGTATGACCTCATTCTCTCCAACGAGTTCAATCGTAAGACCATCAGTTATCTCGGAAAAGATAGCGCCATTGTACATAGTGTCAGCATGTCCTGCCCCTTTATACTCATAGCCATCCAGCGTCAGGGTTTTGCTGGCAGGATCAAAACTGGCTTTGCCCTCCCTCGTCTCGCCTTCTGCCGCGGGGATGTCGTCCAGGTTCTTAACTGTGACTTCAGTTCCGCCTACCCAGAGAGAGTAAAGCCCAAACCGTACCTTATTGTATCCCAACGGTTCGGCATTTTCTTTTTCAGGAATGTCTACTCCTTCACCTTCGCCCTGGACATCAGTCCAGCCGACGCCCGGGATTTTGTTAAGCACATCGCCAATTAATGCACTACTATTACCGCTCGCTTCGACGTCTATGAAATCACCTTCAGGAGCGATAGTGATGGTACCACCGGTTGCTCGGATCCCATAGCTGTAATTTGCGTTTCTTCCTGTTGTTTTTACCGCGCCTCCAGTGATATTTACATCGCTCCAGGCTAAAATCCCGCCGCTGTTAGTATCAGCATAACCTTCCTTTTCACTATTACCACCTGTCGCATTTACTATGCAGCTGCCATTGATCGTTATAGAACTCATAGAATAGATCCCATAGTTTATATAAGCATTTCCTGATGGACTGTTTGCAGTCACTTTGCAGTTTCCCTCTATGGTGATGCCATGGCTAAATATCCCATAACTGTTATTAGCGCCGCAATCTGTTGTAGTCTCCAGACTTCCATCTCCTTTTATAGTTAAACTCTCTTTATTGTAGATCCCTGCATGTGCGGCAAAGAATCCCTCACCATTACGTATGACTATGTTCTCTCCTTTGAGGTCGATCGTGAGATCAATATCAGAGTAGATGGCACCGCACTCTTCGTTATAATTGTGTCCCGCGCCTGTATACTCATAACCATCCAGTGTCAGAGTTTTGCTGGCAGGATCAAAACTGGCTTTGCCCTTCCTCGTCTCGCCTTCTGCCGCCGGGATATCGTCCAGGTTCTTAACTGTGACTTTAGTGCCTCCGACCCAGAGAGGATAAAGCCCAAACCGTACCTTATTATAGTCATCAAGCCCTTTGGACTCTTCTACTGCCGGGATATCTACTTCTTCGCCCTGGACATCAGTCCAGCCGACGCCGGGTATTCTGTTAAGCACATTGCCGTGTAATGCAGCAGTACCACCGTTCGCTTCAACGTCTATGAACTTACCTTCAGGATCGATATTGATAGTACCGCTATTTACCTTGATCCCGCGACTGTTAGCTGCATTCCCCGCTGTCGCTTTTACTGTGCCCCCGGTTATATTTACACCGATCCCGGCATCGATCCCAGCGCTATAAGTATTATCATAATATTCGTATTCAATTGTAGTGTCACCGCCAGCCGCGATTACTGTGCAGTCATCTTTGATCGTGACTGTAGAGAACAAAGAAATGATGCCTATACTTTCAAAAGTGTCCCCTGTTTCAACGCTTGCAGTCACTTTACAACTGTCCT
>CAYMBU010000051.1:0-2684 GCA_964388765.1 uncultured Eubacterium sp. | reverse complement strand
CCATAAGAACAATATGATTTAGTCTCCAGGCTTCCATTACCTTGTATAGTCAGGCTGTCACCACAGTAGATCCCCGCATGATATGTTGCAGAACTAGACTCATCATTACGTGTAACTATGTTATCGCCTTTAAGGTCGATCGTAAGAGCATCGGCAGAGTAAATGGCACCAAAATACAATCCTCCGTTGTGTCCCGCGCCTGTATACTCATAATCATCCAGCGTCAGGGTTTTGGTTTCAGGTTCAAAGCTGGCTGTGCCCTTTTTGGTTTCGCCTTTTGCTGCGGGGATGTCGTTCAGGTTCTCGCTCGTGACCCGGGTGCCTCCGACCCACAGATCATACTCATCTGCATATGCGGTCATGGTCATCCCAAACTACACCACTGCCGCTGCAGCCAGCCAGAGAACTATGTGTCTGATTGAATGTTTCATACAACCCCCTCCTGCATGCCGTGGTTTTCTATTCAACCGTTTACTCCCACCGTTTCCCGGGATCGAGCTTTTCGATCATCATGTAGCTGATCACTGCGAATCCGACTCCGGTGACTATATCTATAAAATAATGCTGCTTGACCAGCACTGTTGACAGACAGATTATTATTGCCATTATCAACGTATATATCCTGAACCCTTTCGATATGGTCTCCTGCTTCCGTATACCGAGGTAAGCGTACGCGCTGAGCAGGCAGTGATATGACGGCGCGAGATTATATGCCATGTTACCTCCGTCCTGCTCATACACTACTTTAAGCATCTCATTGAAGAGCCCCGGCTTGTCGATCAGCTGGAAGAGGTTTTCCTCCACCCTGTCCATGTAAGTCGGTACAAATACGAAGAATACGAACCCGATGAGCTGTGCGATCACAAATCCGATAAGATAATTCACATAGTTCCTTCTCGGAGTAAGCGATACCACAGCCGGCGCGACCAGCCAGAACAGGAATGAATACAGATAAATGACAACGAACACCGGTACCAGCGGGAACATGTCATCTATCACCGGTATCTTCAGACAGAGAGCATGCTCCGATGTGCCTATAAGCTCGCTGAGATACACTCCGCCACTGTACAAAACACGCTGTAATAGAAAGAGCAGCACGCCGCTCAGCCACCCCCACCATGGAATGGCTTTGATCTTCTCAATCAAGTTGCCCATTTTGCCGCCTCTACTTGTTGCCGAAAAAAACTTTTGGGATATGACAGTACCCGCCGGGGTTTTTGTTCAGATACTTTTGATGATAGTCCTCTGCCGGAAAGAAATTCTCTACCGGCTCAACGATCACCGCCAGCTTCTCACCCGCCTTCTCCTGCTCCCTGTCATACACTGCCTGTATCGCCGGGAGCTGCTGCCCGTCCGCATAAAATATGCCGGTGCGGTACTGTATGCCGCAGTCCCCGCCCTGCTTGTTGACCGAAACAGGGTCTATCACCGCGAAGTAACAGTCCAGCAGCTTCTCGAGGCTGATCCTCTCCTCATCAAAATCGATCTTTACTGTCTCTGCGTGTCCGCTGTCATTGCAGACATCCTCATACGACGGCGCTTCGTCAGGTCCGTTGGCGTACCCGACCTCAGTCGACACCACGCCGTCAAACTGATCAAAATACTTTTGCATGCCCCAGAAGCAACCGCCTGCAAGATAGATAGTCTCCATAACTGCGCCCTACTATGACCGGCTAATCCGCCTGCTCTATTCACCCACATAAATATTAAAAGTTCTTTATATATATGATAACACTAATTGAATCGGTGTATTACATACTATTGAATGATATTGTGCATTTACGACAAATATATGTGCTACAATAACAACAGCGGGCAGGATACGGATGGCCAACCTTTTAGATGCTGAATGGAGAGCATCACCCACATCCTATCCCCCGCTGTTATTGTTTGGGTTATCACTACAATTTGAAAAAACAAATATAGATATACTGTTAGAGCCCGGTGGGAATCGCCACTTAGGGCTCATTTAATTTAGCCATTTTCAGTTCAATAGAAAACACCAATGCATATGACAGATGCTGCCGTGATCAGTATGTCAGAGAACAACCGGAAGAATACCCGACGATGCCTGTAAAGACAAAGATATATCAGCTCAAGCAGGAAAAGCCGAAAGACGGATTCGAGAAGTTCAACTTCGAGGAGGGCCTGTGGGATGACGATGATGAATGATTCATTTTTCGACCGGATCCAGGCATGTGCCGAGTATTTGAAGATCGACCAGTATACTGATGATATCGCGGCTTTTGCGATGGATCAGAGCCTTTCGGAGGATGCTCTTACGGCAGCCCTGAGCATATTCGAGCATATCAGGGACAGGAAGAACGAAGCCATTGTGAGCACGCTCATTCATCTGAGCAGGCTGCCGCAGAAACAGCCAAAGATATTCACTGACTTCGACTTTAACTGCATTCGTGGCAAGCAGATCGATGAGCTCAAAAGCCTGCCTACTCTTTCTACGCTGTATGCTCATTGCAACATAGCATTCATCGGTCCTCAGGGTGTTGGCAAGACTCATTTAGCTATGGCTTCTGATGCATTGGTGTTAACATCAGTCTAAGTCAAATTTAATGATTTGTAATGGCCTTTTGTCTTTTTGACCAACTTGTATGGTTTTTTCTATTGATCTAAAATTGGCGTTTTTAGCTGAGCTCTAATTGGCTATTTCTGCTTGGCTCTAACAT
>CAYMBU010000050.1:0-11381 GCA_964388765.1 uncultured Eubacterium sp. | reverse complement strand
ATCGTGAGGAATCCTCTTTCTGCCAGTGTCTGCGCATACAGTCCGGAGCACTGCTCTTTCACAGCTCCGAATGGTCCTGATACCGCGATGGCCGGAAGCTTTCCTTCAGCATCTTTCGGCACGTACATGTCTGCCGCCAGCGTGATGCCGTATCTGTTTACGAATGTCACCTTGCTGTGATCTACTTTGTCACTCTTTGGAAAAGTCTTGTCCCATATCTGTGAGAGTCTGAGTTCTTCTTTCTTGATCATGTCTGTTCCCTCCCTGATCTGATAATTTACATATCTTACATGCTTATCGTCAGCGTTATATCTCCGCTGCCGAGCAGTTCTTTAAGTTCCGCTTTGGTCTTGTTTGTTATGTGTCCCAGTCTGGTATACGCCCATGAGTTGGAGCCGTAGAACACGACTATCTGGTTCCCTGAGTAAAGCACTATGTCTCCGGCGCTTGTTGTCGTTTCCTTATCGTTTCTCGGAAGTCTGGTCCCCAGCGATCCGACCTGCTCGAATCCGCCGTACATCGACATCTGTATGGTGAGCGACTTGTCTTTCACTAGCTCTTTCAGAGCTGCGACAGAGTCGTTATCTAACCACTCAACTTCAACTTCCGTGCTCCCGAGCATCATCTTCAGTTTCTGCTCTTCCGCCGGTGTATCAGTGCCCTCTGCTGGCTGCTCCGGATCCTGAGATGGATCGGCCGGATCATCTGCCGGCTGCTCCGGCTCGATCACCGGTTCCTCTTTCTTGTTTCTCACAGTCACTTTACACCTGTATTTTTTATTCTTGTACTTTGCGGTTATCGTCGCTTTCCCGGCTTTCCTGGCTTTTATCTTCCCTTTGGATACCGTCGCTACTGATTTCTTCGATGAGCTCCATCTGACTCTGGAGGCTTTTGCTCCCTTAAGCTTTATAGTTCTGCTCGTCCCCGCCGTCATGGAAAGCTTCGCTTTTGTCAGCTTTATGGTCTGCTTCTGTGAGGCTGCGCCTGCGCCTGTATCTGCTGAAGCCTGCTTCTCGCCGCATGATGGCACGGACATGAGGAGCGTAATCAGAAGTGTCATTATCAACAGTCTTTTCATTGTTTCCTACACCTGCTTTCTTTTCCGCTCTGTCTGAAAAATCAGATAGTCCAGGCTGTCCAGTGCCTGCTGGCTCTCATGTACTGCCTCAAGGAGCTCAGCCCTGCGGTCCTTCAATACCTGAAGAAGTCTTCCGTTCTCTCCTTCAGCTGCAAGCGACATACAGCGGTCTCGTAATTCATCTGTGCATTTCGCGTCTGTCAGATTCTGATACAGACACTCTTCTTTGTTGTTGTATTCTGCCATGCTCTGTCCTTTGTATCAGTAATATTTTCCTTTTGTACTTAAAGTATATAAAGGCAGAACAGAAATGTCTAATAGTTATATTGCATATTTAGTTATTCTATTTTAGAATGTCTATAGGAGGTTCATTATGGAGATAAGAACACTCAGATATTTTCTTGAAACAGCAAGAGAAGGCAACATGACGCATGCGGCAGAGCGGTTGTTCGTATCGCAGCCCACAATGTCAAAACAGCTGAAGGAGCTGGAAAGCGAGCTCGGAGCGAAGCTGTTCATACGTTCCAACTACAATATCAAGCTGACTGAGGCAGGTATGCTCCTCAAGAAGCGCGCTGAAGATATATTGACGCTCGTCGATAAGACGGAGGACGAATTCAGGTCGATGGATGAGATAAACAGCGGAGACATCTTCGTAGGCGCGCCTGAATCCGAGTCAATGGCTTTGTTCACTGACGCGGTGTCTGACCTTCAGAGAGATTACCCCGGGATCAGGTGCAATATCTACAGCGGCAATCACGATGACGTATGTGACAGGCTGGACAAGGGGCTGCTGGACTTTGCGATCGTGATGAGTTACGTGGATCTGTCGAAATACAATTATCTGGAGATACCTGCGCAGGACTCGTGGGGCATACTCATGAAAAAAAGCGACCCCCTTTCATCGAAGGGATCGCTTACGATAGACGAGTTGAAACAATATCCTCTTATCTGTTCACGTCAGTGGATCGATCAGGATTTCCCTCACTGGTTCGGCGGAGACAGCGCTGAAGTCAAGATCGCGGCCACATATAACCTTGCGTTCAACGCCGCAGTCATGGTCAAGTCCGGGATCGGATATGCAGTAGTCCTTGACAAGCTGATCGATACCGGGGAATCAAGCGGCCTGACTTTCCGGCCACTGTCGGATGTCCCGGGCACCGGCCTTTATGTGATCTGGCGGAAGTATCAGACATTCACGCCGGTAGCGCAGCTTCTGATAGATGAACTTGAGAAAAGGTTCAGCTAAAGCGCGGGATGATCATACATCATCTTCCATTGCGAGCTCAGCAGCTCTTTTCGCGTGTATTACGGTAGTATCAAATACAGGGATGTCAACGTCATCCTGATGAACGAGCATCCCTATCTCCGTGCATCCGAGGATGACGCCTTCAGCACCCTTCTCTTTCAGTTTCTCTATTACCTCGATATACTTTTTATGTGATCTTTCGTTTACCCATCCCAGGCAGAGCTCGTTGAATATTATGTTGTTCACCGTCTCGATGTCATTCTCATCAGGAACGACCACATCAAAGCCCCTTTCCTTGAGCCTTCCGATGTAGAAATCCTCCACCATCGTATATTTTGTCCCGAGAAGACCTACGCATCCTATTCCTGCCTTCTCAAGCTCGTCCGCCGTGGCGTCAGCTATGTGAAGGATCGGGATATGTATCATGGACTGGATCTGAGGAGCGACCTTGTGCATCGTGTTCGTACAGATCACTATGAAATCAGCTCCCGCTGCTTCAAGCCCCGCGGCAGCTTTCCCAAGTATCTCTCCGCTCTTCTCCCATTCATCCGCCGACTGGCACTTCTCTATCTCGTCAAAGTCAACGCTGTACAGTAATATCCTGGCAGAATGCAGCCCTCCCAGCTTCTTCACGACTTCCTCATTCAGAAACTGATAGTAGTGGACCGTACTTTCCCAGCTCATTCCTCCTAAGAGACCTATCGTTTTCATGTTTGCTCCTTTTAAAACCGGAAACCGCACTCCGGAAGGCGCGGTCTTCTAAAGCTCAGGATCCTTAATATCGTCAGCCGTACTGTACCGTCCGGCGACCTTGACCGTGTGGCAGACGCCTTTTAGAGTTCGCAGCATCTGGCGCCCTCTGTCAGAGCGGTCATCCCCTTCCAGCTCAGCATAGAAATAATAGTGCCAGAGCAGGCCCTTCATAGGTCTGGAACGAAGCACCCTCATGTTGAAGTCGAAAGCACTGATGACGCTGACTGCCTTTGCAAGGCCTCCGACCTCATCCTTGACGGTGAACAGGAGTATGAATGCCGAACCTTTCTTTTTATCTGTATTTCTGTTTTCTGCCTTTGAAAATACGGCAAATCTTGTCGTATTCATCCTGCTCTCGTTGATGTCGTGATCAAGCACCTGAAGCCCGTACAGATCAGCCGCTTCCTGACTGGCGATCGCTGCAGTGTGGATATCATTGAGTTCCAGGACCTCTTTCGCGGCGAGCGCGGTATTCTCCGAGGTCTTGATCTCAAGATCATGATCCTTGATATAGTTGCGGCACTGAGTGAGAGCCTGAGGATGGCTGATCACTTTAGTTATATCCTCTTTGTTTGCTCCCGGTATCCCGAGAAGATTCTGCGAGATGAAGAGCTCATACACCCCGTTAACATACAGATCGCCAAGAAACATCAGATCGATTACCTGACCGATCTCTCCTGCATTGCTGTTTTCTATCGGGAGAACAGCTGTGTTGCATGTTCCGTCGACTACAGATTCATATGCTGCCTCGAAAGAATTATATGGCACAGTGGTCCCATCCGGGAAGAAGCGCTTCGCCGCTATTCCGGAAAACGCGCCTTCTACGCCGCAGTAAGCTACTCTTACTCCATCCATGAGCCTGTGCTGCCAGCGCTTGCTTACATCAATATTGTTCTGCAGGAACTGTATATAGAACGGCTTCAGCTCTTCGTCTTTTATAAGGTCGCTCAGCTCTTTGATCAGTGCCGTTTCACGATCCTTGTCTTCTACCTGCAGGCCCCTTTCAGTCTTGTATCCGGCGACGTCGCGCACCGCATCCATACGGCGCTCAAACAGCTCCGCCATCTCTTTATCAGTTTCCTCAATTACTTTTCTTGCTTCTTCAAGATCCATTTTCTCTACCTTCTCTGTTTGTGTCATCATAGACACTGTTGCACAAATTCATCCATCTTCTCAGCCTGCCATGTATTCACGAACTTCTGTAACAATAATATCACAACATTTCTTCCGGCAAAACTATTTCCGTTACTGAATAAAGCAGATTAGACTAATATATACTTTTTGTGATATAGTAATGGCAGAGATGATAATAAAAAGCGAGGTGATACCAGAAAATGGAACAGCTTTACACAACGCTTGAAAATAATTTTAATCTATTTGTCCAGTACTGCATACTTGTCGTCGAAGTCATCGGCGTATGTGTTCTGATCGCGACTGTGATCAGAGCGGTATGGCAGCTGCTTCACAAGAGCCCTCAGGTCAGGCTCAACCTTGCGCAGGGCATAGCGCTTTCACTTGAGTTCAAGCTCGGCAGTGAGGTCCTTCGTACAGTAATCACCAGAGAGAAGGAAGAACTGATCATTCTCGGAGCGATCATAGTTCTGCGTGGGCTTCTTACATTCCTCATCCACTGGGAGATCAAGACTGAAGAGCAGCGCTCCAGAGAGCAAAATGAAAGAGAGCAGCAGCAAAAGCAGCTGCAGGATGAAGAAGCATAGCTGTAAAGAGAGGATGAGCTGCAGAAAGAGGACGAACTGCTGTAAACAGAGGATGAGTAGTAAAACAGGGAAAAGAAAGACCCGGGCCGGCGCCGTTGATGACGCTGTCCCGGTTTTTTTGGTGTTGTAAAATGAAGTTGTGTAAAGTTATACATATTTTGCTTTTTTTAAGGCCATTTATGTATAACCCGTTTTTGCCGGCCAGTGATAATCCCCAAAAACAAGCCCGAAATGTTCTGATATCGGAACATTCCGGGCGATTTTGCCTGTTTCTGCCATCAAAAGAGCCATGTAAGGACTACTTTATGACAGCCGGGCAGCTATTCTGAAAATGTGTTATACATAAAGCCCCTTCCAAAAAACGATTTATGTATAACTTTACACAAGTTGCTTTTACACGGCTTGTATTACTTGATCTTCTTCGAGGTCTTCACCTTGCCCCAGGCACCGTAGTATGTCTTGCCTCCGGTCTTCTCATATGTACGCATCTGCACCTGATATCTCTTGCCCTTCTTAAGCTTTTTGATCGTTACAGTCTGCTCAGCAGTCTTTAGTGTCTTCCACTTTTTCGTACCTTTCATTCTGTACCTGATCTGGTAGTGTGAACCGCCTGTCATACTTGCTTTGGTCTTTGCTTTGACTGTCATTTTCCTCTTTGCGGGTCTGACACCTGAGATCACGGCCTTCTTCGGATTTATAGTATAGTACCTGACTATCGAGCCTTTATAGTCTTTACCTTTTGCTTCAATGGTGACTCTGGCAGTTCCTACCCAGTAGCTGCCATCATAGATCACTCTGTATGCGGATGGATCCAGGCCGGATACCTTTACTTCAGGCTCAACACCTCCATCTTTGTACACGAATGTCTTCTTCATAGTGACTTCACCCTCAGCAAAAGCCGCCTACGTCATCATCGCGAGCATGGCGGTCATTGCGAGCATCAGCGCCGCGATCCTGAGATACTTGCACCTCATATAGATACCTCCTGCATATGAAATAGATTGCTGATGTTACAACTATATCACGCATTTCCTGTATCAATATTAACACATATGAATCCATAAAAAATCGCACCCGAAGGTGCGGTCTGATCTTTTATTCAGGATCACCAGCCTGTACCGAAATCCGTGATCTCATATGAGCCGTCGTCAGTCGGTCTCAGCACGCCGAGATTGAACTTTTCCTTAACCCAGCCGCTTGCTTCATCATATTCACCGGTAGCTGCCATCAGCTCGTTCACATCTGTGCCCTCTGCCGGTTTCAGCTCATACTTGACTTCGAACGCGACCTCGTCAGGAGTCAGGTTGTATGACTTCAGAGCCTCATTTTCCTGCTCTTCTTCCGCTGTATATATCTTCTCTACTGTAATCTTGGAATCCGTGACTTTATCTCCATAGGTTTCTTTGATCAGGTCTTGCATAGCAGCTATGATTTGCTTTTCGGCCTCTTCAGCATTGTCCTTTAAAGGAATATTGCTTCCGGCGCTTCCTTCCTGCTCACTCTTTGGTACGTCAGCCTCCGGAGCTTCTTTCTTTTCGGATCCTCCGCAGGCCGCAAGACTAAGCATCATGCACGCGGCAAGCATAAGGCATAATAGTTTTTTCATCATGTATGACCTCCAATCTTATACACCGATGATAATTAGCTAAATGATATTGTGGTTCACCGGCTTTCCATAGACAGTATATCACCAGAACGCGTAAAACATGAATTAATTTTGCTTAAGCAAAGGCCGTACGGTGTTATACTATGTAAGGAGCCATCTCCGCAGAATACTTTAAACGACCAGCGAAGGAGGAGACATGGTAAAAGATTCTTCATACAGGATAAAAAGATTCATAAAGACGTCATTGATAATACTTCTCGGAAATGCAATGAGCGCTATGTCGCTTTCGTGCTTCGCCCTGCCGTACAACATGGTGGTATCCAGCCTTTCAGGCATAGGGCGTACGATGAATCATCTGTTCGGATGGAACATACCTTTAGTCGTAGGCGTGATAACCGTGATACTGTTCGCGGCAGGACTCGTAGTCCTCGGCAAAAGGTTCGCGATGTCCGTCGCGGTCGGTGCTTTCAGCTTTCCGCTCTTCCTCGCTTTGTTCCAGAACATGGAGGAGCTCCATCATCTTGTCGACGACCCGCTCCTCGCCGCGATCTGTGCGGGAGTGCTTGACGGCGTAGGGATCGGCATCATCGTCCGGGCAGGCGGCGCCACAGGAGGTATCGACATCCCGTGCATCATACTCAACAAATATACCGGGATAAAAGTCGGGACCGCCATGGCTGTGACTGATATCTGCATCTACATGATGCAGCTCCCTTTCACAAGGCCGAATGGAGTGATCCTCGGCATACTGTACGCGATGATATATTCGATAATAATGAACCAGATCGCCGTCATGGGACAGGGCGGAGTCCAGCTTCTCGTAGTTTCGGAGAAATACCCCGAAATAAACGAAGAACTTCTTCATCAGGGCTTCGGCACTTCAGTGATCCCTATCACGAGCGGATATCTGCAGGAAGAAAAGCATATCCTGATGTGCGTTTCCTCCACAAGGTACTGCGGTACCGTAAAGAGCACGGTGCTCGAGATAGATCCGCACGCCTTCATCACCCTGACCAACGTGAACGAGATCAACGGGAACGGCTTCACTACCCTGTTCTCCGACGAAGACTACATAGAAGACGTATCAAAGAGAAGCGCAGGAGCGCCAACGATAAATGCATAAAAAGAAAGGCCGCATCATCCGATGCGGCCTTCATGAATAGCCGTGTTATTCTTACAATTTGAATCCGCTGCCGGTGAATTGGGCAATATCCCTTCCGGTATCATCTGTTACATCTACATTTATCACCGTAGTCCTACTGCCGTCTTTTTTACATACAGCCCTGGCAAGCAGCTTATCACCCTTTGGAGCGCCTAGATAGTTTATACTGACCTGCTGGGCTACTGTTGGCATATGAAGATGATTTGACAGTACCGCAAATGCAAAATCGGCCAGGGTGAAGATCACCCCTCCCATTATTCCGCCATTCGCATTTTTATGAACATCTCCAAGCTTCAGACTGGCCAGGGAATATTCATCAGTCAGCTCTTCCAGACAGGCGCCTGTGATCATCGCATATCTATCATTTTGAAAATACTTCTTCGCTTCTTCTACGTCAGCAAATGTTCCCATATCGTTTACCCTCATTTATTTAACTGAAATACTGTTTTACATTGTTCACATTATTATATCACGCTTCGGGCATCCGCGCGGCCGTTAACGTTACTGATTGAAAATATGCCTGATATGGTTTATTCTGAAGCCAGGATAAACCATTGTGATACTCAATATCCAGGAGGTAACAATTAAAAGGATAACAACAGCAGCTCTGGCTTTGATGCTATGCGCTGCGGGGGTTTTGATGACCGCATGCGGAGGCGGCGATAAAACGGACTACGAGCATCTTCGCGATGTTTCATGGGATGGAACAGAACTGACAATACAGCTCGGCGAGAATCAGGGCACCGGGTGCGTGTAGGCGACCATACCTGAGGACGACTCTGTGATCGACTATTCGACAAACCGCGTATTCCGTCTGTCCGCAGACCAGACCGCCATCGGCACACTTCAGGCGGGATTCAAGGGGAGAGGCGCCGGTACTACCAGGATCACATGTACAACTCCTGTAGGCTGGGACGGAAAAGGCGAAGGCTTCACCTATATCGTTACGGTCACCGTAAATGAAGACGGGACCATAGAAAGTGCTGAAGGAAAAGAATCTGACACTCCGCAGGAGACGAAGCCTGAAGAACCTGAAGAGTCCGAGGCAACGGTAGAGAAATTCTTCAAAGAACATCCTGATGAAGTAGAGAAGATGAAGAATAATATCAATTCAGATGAAAGCCTTAAGGATCTTGTAGTCGTAGATATAAAGGCAAAAGGAAACACATTATCATACATCTACACGTTCAAGGAGACTTATTCAGACGATAAAATCGCGCAGTTCAAGCCGGACCTCAAGAAAAGCATGGAAAATGAAGTGGCAGCCGACATGAAAGAGAGGATCCCTTCAATAGAACAGGGATTCGGCGTGACCGGCATCAAGGTCTACATGGAATACAGAAACGGCAACGGGGAAAAGATAATCGGCATGACATATAAATAAAAAAGGTGAAAATAAAAAAGCAACGCCTCTGAACCATGCCGGCTCAGAGGCGTTTGATTCGTAATATCAGAAGATCTGTCCAGGGAGCTTCAGCTTTTCTTTGTGCGGGAATGACCTGTCAAATTCTTCGACGTCTTCATCATCGACATAATAGCCGGCCGGCGTCTGGTACACTCCTGTGACCCCGTCAAGATAGCCGGGGATCAGCTCTTTGCACAGAAAGAATGAGTCGTCGGCATCTTCCGGCAGATCATGATACCTGATGCCGAATTCACGGGCATGATCAAAACCGCTCTTGCCGTAGAAGTCGATATTGCCTTCAAACAGAACAGCTCCGAATCCCATCTCTTCAGCTTTCTCCAGAGAATAGTCAAGCAGCAGCTTTCCGTATCCTTTGCGCTTAAGATCCGGCGTGATGCAGATCGGCCCCATCGAAAGCACATCGATATCTCCGCCATCATCAGAATTGATCACGGCTTTCATGAACATGTTCTGCCCTATCAGCCTGCCATCCTGCTCCATGACAAAGTCAAGCTCTTTCACAAACGCAGGGTCGTCACGAAGCACATGCATCACATAATGCTCGCTGCATCCCGGCCTGTAAACATTCCAGAAAGACTCCCTGATAAGGTTCTCAACTTCCCTGTATTCTTCCTTCTTTTCTAAACGAATCGTGACGTCATTTATATTCATTGTTTTACCTCCTGAAAATTGTTGACTTCAATTGCTTAACAGCGGGAGGCTTGTCTGATCGTCCGCAAACCTCCCGGTCAGCCGACAATCTCCATTGTGTTGCGTAGTATTCTCAAACAGCACTCTCCTTTAATATAATATGTTTTTAATATATTTTATAAATGACTGAGCATTTATAAAGCTATCTGACTTTGATCGTCACAGTTACGGTTTTCGTACCTGCTTTATAGTGTTTGTCCCCGCGGCTCTGACAAACGTCACGGCCATCAGAATGACCGCAACGATTATTATAACAAACAGGATCTTCCTGCTCATTTTTACTTCACCTGTCATGTATTCCCCTACAATCGCCTTATTTATAACTCAAGGCATTTTATTAAGAATATTTTAGCACTGATCTAATAGGAATTAAACATAAAAATCTACTGAACTGATATGAAATACTGTTCCATGTCACTCTGAGACAACAAAAAGTAGTACCGTTTACCCGGTACCTCTTTTCACGTCAGAGATCAGGTAAAATGACCTGATTCCGCGTCAGTTGAACAGCTTTTCCAGCGTATCTGCGTTCTCTTCCATTACTTTCAGGACATATTTATCCCAGTGTCTGGCATCCTGAGCCGAACTTCCAAATACATAATCCTCCTGACCGTAATCCATTACGTCAAATCCAGGTATGGATTTTGCTGCTCCTGCCGTTCTGTATGAAGCCGCGTCTGCAAGCGAAAAGCTGACATTTCCGTCATCATAGCTTACCCAGCTTGAGATATCAGTACCTGAAGCTTCTTCAGCATCACCATTCTCTGTCTGCTTTTCTGCCGTTTTCTTTTCTATGTCTTCCGCTCCGTCAACATATTTGCCATACATCATATCAACATAGAGAGACAGCGAGTCTCCGAGGGTCTCTGAAGGAACGTGCCCTCCGTCCCACTGCCATTCTATCTCTGCGTCAGTACCCGCGTTCAGCCATGCGATCTGCATATTGAGTGAATTCATCATAGAGATATCGCCTTCTGACGCGCCCATCAGGATCCTCGTCCATGTCGGATCCTCTGTGTCTTCGTCACCGATATAGTTCAGCGGATCATACAGATCGACGATGTTGTTCCCATACTCATCACCGGACTGGATCTGCTCTATATCTTCCTGATACGCCTTCAGCATCTCCTCGAATGAGCTGTAGTTTGCCGAATCAGTGCTGCTTCCCGCAGACTGAGTAGTCCCTGCGTCAGGAGTCCCGGCCTCTCCGCTGCCGCTCTTTCCGTCAGGAGCATTACCTTCACTACCGTCCTGGCTATGCATGTCCGGAGGTGTACCGCCATCAGGCGCTTCACCGCTCGGAGGTCCACTCTGACCATCCGGAGCCTGTCCCTCCGCCATATCAGGTCCGCCGGCCATACCTTTTTCAGATGACTCTGTGCTCTTCGCGTATCTTCCTTCTATGAACGCCTCTGCTTTATCTTCAGCCGTCATTTTTGCTACCTCATCATCCGACAGAGCTTTCCCGTCTTCATCGAACCATGTCCAGCCGTCGGAATAGTCCAGTCGCTCAAGGTAATCCGCCAGGCTCTGCCGGAACTCCGCGAGATACAGGTCAAGATATGTTCCGCCGTATCCGTTAGTGTCTTTATATTTCTCTTCGTCATACTCTATCTTAAGGTCGACAATGCTTTCAAGCTTCCCGTCTCCGTCAAGATCAAAGCCTACGGCTTTCTCTTCTACGGACAGATCCTTCCCG
>CAYMBU010000049.1:0-11558 GCA_964388765.1 uncultured Eubacterium sp. | reverse complement strand
ACGTGAATTATATCACGTCTGACGAGACTCTACTTTTTGGGGTACACCCCAATTCCCGCATGTGTATGGTGACATCGTTCCAGACGCAACCTGCTTTTTCTTTGATATAGCCATTTCATGGAACGATTCCCGCATGTGCATGGTGACATCGTTCCAGATACAGCCTGTCTTTTCTTAGATTTTGACCATTTTATGGAACGATACCTAAAACAACATGGTAAAATAATTCCATAAAGAGAGTTGCTGCTCATAGTGCTGAACAAGCACCAGAATCAACAACCCTTATTAATTACTGTATTATACTGAATATCATTTGATACTGCCTAGCGTTTCAGTCTCTTGTCTGACTTTATGGCAGCGTGTGTACCGATACTCTGGAATATCTGTACGATGGCGATCAGGAGGACTACCGCGATCAGCATTACGAGATATTTATATCTGTAGTAACCGTAGTTGATAGCGATCTTTCCGAGTCCGCCTCCTCCGATGATACCGCTCATAGCGGAATAACCGAGGATGGTGATTATTGCTGTCGTAAGACTTGAAATAAGCGACGGCACGCTCTCAGGTATCATCACTTTGCGGATGATCTGCCACGGTGACGCACCCATGCTTACCGCAGCCTCCACAACGTTTTGATCGACCTCGCGGAGGCTTGCCTCCACAAGTCTCGCAACGAACGGGAACGCCGCTATCACGAGCGGGACTATCGACGCCACGGTTCCCACGACCGTCCCGACGATGAGTCTCGTCAGCGGGAACACAAGGATCATGAGAATCAGGAAAGGCACCGATCTCAGGAGATTTATCACCAGATTGAGTCCCTGCATGAATGGAGCCGGAAGCGGCCTGATGCCGTCTTTCTCACCCACTACCAGAAGCACTCCCAGAGGGAGCCCCAGGATTACGGCGAACAGAGTAGCGAGGATGGTAACGTATACTGTCTCCCATGTCGCGAGAGGTATCTCTTCTCTGAAGATCTCCAGCGCTTCCGCTGTTGCTTCAGGATCAAAGATCTTACTTATCATCGCCGCTCACCTCCTCTTCTGTCTCTTCTTCAGCTTCTTTTCTGGCCTTTTCCAGGTCTATGACCTCGGCCCTGATGCCCTTAGCATCACTCAGATACTCTAGCACAGTGTCCACGCTCTTTCCGTCGTCAGGGACCGAAATCAACATCTTGCCGTATTCTTTGCCGCCGACCGTCTTTGTACGAGCCGCCATTATATTAGCGGCCACTCCCTTTTCCATGGCAAGCGTCGCGATGAGCGGGGCATCGGTCGACTCAGCGCTGTTGAACGAAAGCGATATGCAGATCCTGTCTTCCGGTACTTCCAGCTCTCCGCTCTTCTCATCCGGGAACACAAGGCGCCGTCCTGCTTCAGACTTAGGGTCAGCGAATATGTCTGTAACCAGCCCGGTCTCCTGCACAACGCCGTAATCTATGATAGATACTTTGTTGCAGATGTTCTCCACTACTGACATCTGATGTGTGATGACGATGACCGTGATTCCCATTTTCCTGTTGATCTCACGGATGAGGTCGAGGATCTGATTCGTCGTCTTCGGGTCCAGTGCGCTCGTCGCCTCGTCACAAAGCAGTATCTTAGGGTTGGTCGCCAGGGCTCTGGCTATGGCCACTCTCTGCTGCTGTCCTCCGGAAAGCTGAGCCGGGTAAGCATTCGCCTTGTCCGGAAGTCCTACGGTCTCAAGCAGCTCAAGCGCTCTCTTCTTAGCTTCGTCAGGCTTGACGCCGGCCAGCTCGAGCGGGAAGCAGACGTTCCTCAGGCAAGTTCTCTGCATCAGAAGGTTGAAGCTCTGAAATATCATCGTCACCTTGCGGCGGATGTTCCTGAGTTCCTTCTCTGACAGCTCGCTCATGTCTACGCCGTCTATCACGACAGTACCGCTCGTCGGACGCTCGATCATGTTGATGCAGCGGACAAGTGTGCTTTTGCCCGCGCCGCTCATTCCGATGATGCCGTAGATATCGCCGTCCTCGACAGTGATATTGATATCCTTGAGGGCTTCTACCTTGCCGTCTTTAGTCTCAAATGTCTTATATAGATGTTGTATCTGTATCATTTACGGTTCTCCAAAAAAAATAAAATCACGCCGGCTGCCGTAACAGCCAACTTGTATATTGTATCACATTTACGACTTCTATGTTACTGTATTATTTCACTGGCTTTGATATCTTCAAATAAAAACCGCCATGCTTATAACATGGCGGCTGCTGTCAGTCATATATTACTTCAACGTGTATCTTTTTATATTTCCCGTTCTGGGTGTAAACGTACACAGTGCATTCGCCCGGTGACTTTGCCTTTATCACGCCTTTGCTCGTCACGGACGCGACGCTCTTGTCCATTGATTCATATCTCAGCTTCCCGTGAGGCACGACTTTCGTCCCGCTCTTCTTTCTGGCTTTTGCCTTAAGTGAGACTGTCTGTCCCTCTTTCATCTTAGCAGCTTTCTTCACCGCCTTGCTGCTCACAGATACGCCCGTGTAGTTGGCTCTTGTTCTGCTGCCTTTGGTTGCGACATGTACGGTCCTGGATGTGCTCAGCACCTCTTCGGAATCGTCATGTACCGCGACTACGATGAACTTATAATATGTCCTGGGGCTTAGCTTCTTACTGCCGATCTTCTTGATCGTTACCGAAGTGCCGTATACTGTCTTGAGTTTTCTGAACTTCGACTTTCCGCATTTGGCTCCGTAGACATAATAGCAGTCTGCCACGTTATTCATATAGTCTTCAGTACTCTTCCAGGAAAGCTTTATCGACCGTTTACCCTGCTTTGTGGATGTCAGCTTTACCGGGCTGAAGGTTGATCCGGGCATGTCTTTCTCTGAGCTGCTCTTTCGTATGGCTTTATCAGCTTTCTGGATAGCGGCGCCGTGCCCGCATGCTGTCCCGTCGTCTCCCGGCTTATCTCTGTGATCCAGCTGCGGTATCGAGTCCCAGTATCCGGTATGGCAGATCCTGCAGTCGTATTCGATTATGCCGTCATTATCATACGTCGGAGGTGTGATGAAAATGGCTTCATACTGATGCCCGCCCGGGATGACGATATCTTCATCCGTGGCTTCCTCTGTCATCTCTTCATCGAGATACTTCTTTCCGCAGTGAATGCACCAGTAATGATCTTTTCGTCCGTCCCTGGTACAGGTGGCCTCTATGCCGTACAGATGCCGCACTCTGAAATGGCCTGGATCATGGTATACCCAGCTGCGTCGTTCTTCCCCACATAAGGAGCACGTCCGTATGGATTCATAGTACCCGCCGTTTTCACATATGTCTTCCGGTACGTCTCCGTACGAGCGCCTCCATTTATGCGTGTGATCCGACGGTACATATCTGAAGTCCATGCTCTTCCCCGCGTCTGACAGGAACTGTATCCTGTGGTTCGAATATTCTCTTTCCGCAGGCTTACAGAGTATGTCTGCGCCGCAGTATGTAGGCAGATCAAGATATGTGCCTATATAAATGTATACGTTGTCCCAGAGATACTTATCAAAGAAAGGCCTGAAGGCGTTTGGCCCGTTTGATCCAATTAAGGTATAGTTGCCGTTTACGTCAGTCTCAGGGAAAAGCGGCATTATCGCAGGCCTGTGCTCAGGATTATTCAGTTCCCTGTAAGCGACAGCGGTGTCGCTCGGGCACTCATCTATCACTTTCTCATCGATATGCCAGATCAGGAGGCCTCCCATCCTGCCTTTCGTCTGATTGTACGGATAACATTTCTTTACTATGCCGCTGTCCCATTTCTCGGCATATCTGTTCTCTATGAGATAATATTCGCCGTCATATGGCATGTTTATCCTGAATACTTTCTTCGGTGCTTCTATATCTGAATAGTCCTGTGATGTCGCAGTATAGACACCTGCTGCAGAGATCGTCTGCGGTGTCATCCATCCCAGGAATATCCTGCTCCATGGATCCAGCGAGGCCGGCCGGTCGTTCCCGTTCTCGTCGACAGCATAGTTCCCGCTGGCCATCAGGCTCGTATATTTGACACCATATCCCTCCCAAGGCTTTTCATCTGAATTTTTTACAGTATCATACTGGTCCGGAAGACCAAGCTGATGTCCGAGCTCATGAGCGATCGTACCGTAGAGACCCTGTATTACAGTCGTTTTCCCTGTCTTACTGTCGTATTCTTCAGCCTTCTCATTAGTAACGATATATGGATCCAATGTAACCGTTTCCCCGTTCTTCGTTATCTGAGGCTTGGACAGATCCTTCACATTATACAGGCTGATCGCTCCTGTGAATGTGAATCTGTGAGACCTGAGATATAATGACTCGTCGAACGCTCTATGCGATAATGTCCATCCATATCCCGCGACGACAAATATGACTGTAAGCTCCTGCGGCTCAATGTCGCCATCCCCGTCAGCGTCATATTGAGTAATGTCGATGTATGACGACGCCTGCATAAGGCCGTCGTACAGCGTCCGTGTCAGCTCCGCGCGGTCTGCCTCATCGTCAAGGCCCCAGTTGCGGTGATTTCTGTTTACATTGACATGTATGACTCCATCGTTCCAGTCATCCGCAGTATTCGTATTACCGTCTCTTCCGAAGTAGCTTGCCTCGTTCACGGCCTTGAAAGATACCTTCCGGTATGACATGTCCAGGAAATATTCCCTTATACTGTCCGTATTCCCGAACATCGTTTCTGACCAGTCATAGCTGTTGTCGTAAGATATATTGTTCAGGCCGATCACTATCACGACCGTCGGTATGTTCTTCGTCTCTACATAATCCAGAGAAAGCCCGGACTTCTTCTCACCCGGGATCATGTCCGGGGTTATCCGCTCACCAACCAGGGACTCACACTCCCAGCCTTCAGATACCTTCTCTGCTTCCTTATCCTGACCTTCCGCAAAAGTCACATCCGGCAGGATCAAAGCCGCCGCAATCAGGCATATGAAGATCACAAATGGTATTATTCTCTTATAACTGATACTCATGACACGTCACCGCCCTGCATCATAAATACAGATAGATTTACAAATACAGTGTACCATATTTTTATACAAAAAAACCGCCATGTTTTATTCAAACATGACGGCTTTATCTTATCTGGCTAAGCTGTTTATTTTACTTTCTGCAGCACATCCAGGCTGTCTTTCTTGCCCGCATAGAGTCCCATTGGCTCGCAGTGGATGGCGGAAGCTGAAACGATGTGAGTCCCGTTCTCTTTGTTGAAGTCGTCCATGTATGGAACATGCTGGAAGTAGTTGGCGTCAAGCTCTCCGCTCTCAACTACGTTGTTAGGCTGTACGTAGTCTGTGAACTCCTTGATGTCCAGAGTTATGTCCTTCTCCTTGAGGATTTCCTGGGCAACCTTCAGGATCTCAGCGTGCGGTGCAGGTGAGCAGGCAACCGACACCTTCTCGCCCTTAAGCGCGGCATAGTCAACGTCAGGATCAAATCCATCCGTCGGGTTGTCTACTGTGCTGACGACTGATCCTTTGTACTCGTTATCGATGAATTCCTTTACCTGCTGGCTCTCAAGAGCTGCTACCAGCGCCTTGATCTTAGGCTCTTCCTCGTTGCCTTCCTTTACGGAAAGGATATTCGCATACTTGGAAGCGCTGCCCTCGATGATCAGTGAATCCTCTACAGGATTCAGATCAGCGTCGATGGCATAGTTGGAATTTATTACCGCGAAGTCAACGTCCTGCAGTGTGTTAGGCAACTGCGCAGCCTCGACTTCCTTGAACTCGATGTTGTCCGGTGCTTCAACGTCTCTCGGAGTAGCTGTGATATCAACGCCCTCCTTCAGTGTGATATATCCGTTGTCAGCGAGCAGCATGAGTGCTCTTGCTTCATTGGTCGTATCATTAGGGATAGCGATAGTGACCTTCTCAGCCTTCTCTTCTCCACCCTCTTCACCGCCTTTTGCTCCGCATGCAGACATCATTGCAGCAGCGGATACCGCGAGGACAGCAATAAGTAAAACAGTCAATAATCTTTTCATTCTTTCATTCCTCCTTACATATTAGAATGCTATTACAATATAGCATCAAATCCACCCTGTGGTCAAGTATTTGCAAGGTTTTACGGCTTTTAAAAAACATATTGCCAGTTATAGATATAATTTATATCACGGCATTATATCTGCGACTTCGCTTTATAATTCACATCTTACTCTCTGAACGCGTTCACGGCCTCGTATATGTTTTTCACGCCTGTGACTTTGATGCCCGGATCTTCCTTTGATATCCTGCGCGCATTCCGGACAGGCATGATTATCTCTTCATATCCGAGCCTTGCCGCCTCGGACGCGATACGGTCCGCGTTCTGGCATGACCTGAGGTCCCCGGTCAGCCCTACTTCTCCTACCGCGATCATGCGGCGCGGAGGAACTATTCCTCTCATGGCCGAGTATACCGCAAGCGCTACGCCGAGATCGACCGACGTGCTGTCAGGCCTTAAGCC
This sequence comes from uncultured Eubacterium sp., assembly GCA_964388765.1. Lineage (GTDB taxonomy): Bacteria > Bacillota > Clostridia > Peptostreptococcales > Anaerovoracaceae > Aminicella. The sequence goes on along the minus strand of CAYMBU010000049.1, from coordinate 5,109 downwards.
GCCTACGACGTTTACATACACGTCCTGATCTATGAACCTCATGCCCAGCTTTTTCTCAAGCACGGCAAGTATCATTGAAAGTCTCTGGTTATCTATCCCGACCGCTGTCCTTCTGGCAAAGCCTACGCCGGAAGCCGATGTCAGTGCCTGTATCTCGAGCAGCACAGGCCTGCTCCCTTCGTACACTGCCGTTATGACAGATCCCTCAGCCTGCTCGTCAGTATTTTCAAGGAAGCTCGCGGATATGTCCGTTATCTCGGCCAGCCCGCTTTCCATCATCTGGAATGCTCCGATCTCGCTCGTCGTGCCGAATCTGTTCTTGAAAGCACGGAGGATCCTGATGTCATGATCTCTCTCGCCGGTAAAATTGAGTACGCAGTCCACCAGATGCTCGACGATCTTAGGGCCTGCCAGATCACCACTCTTGGTCACATGGGCAACAATGAATACTGGGATATTTCTGGTCTTCCCGTATTTCATCAGTATGTTTCCGCATGCTCTCACCTGCGACACACTTCCCGGCGCTGAATCCAGCTCGCTCGTGTACATCGTCTGGATCGAGTCGATGATCAGGAAGCCCGGCTTCATATCGTCTACCGCGTTCTCTATCGTCTCCATGTTGGTCTCAGACATCACGAACAGATCGTCCCCGAGGTCGTCGCATACTCTGTCTGCCCTCATCTTGATCTGTTCCTCAGACTCTTCGCCTGAGACATAGAGTACTTTGCCCTGTGTTTTCGCTATGTGCGAGGCTGCCTGGACTATGAGCGTCGATTTACCAATTCCAGGCTCGCCGGAGATCAGGACCAGCGACCCCTTCACAAGGCCGCCTCCCAATACTCTGTCCAGCTCGCCTATCCCGGTCGGTATCCTCTCGTAGTCTGCAGAGCCAACAGATCTCAGGACCGAAGGCTTTGACGCGCGGCCTGCACCGGCGGAGGCTCCTCCCAGCTTTGCTCTCGATCTCGGGTCGTTCTCCGGTTCCAGATCCACTTTCTCCTCAACAAAAGACCCCCAGGCGCCGCAGATACATTGTCCCATCCATTTCGGGCTCTCATATCCGCACTCCTGACATACAAAAACTGTCTTAGTCTTCTTTGGCATACCTATACCCTTTCTGATCTATTACCGTTTCCGGCTTTGTCTCCCTGTTCCTCTTTCTTAAGCAGAAAATCGCTGAGCGTACGCATGATCTCTTTGATGTCATACGGCTTTGCCAGATGACCGTTCATGCCGGATTCCAGAGCCACCTGCCTGTCTTCTTCAAACGCATTTGCCGTGACCGCTATGATAGGTATTCCTGCCTTCGCCGGATCATCAAGAGCACGGATCTTCTTCGCCGCCTCATATCCGTCCATACGAGGCATCTGAATGTCCATAAGAATGACATCGTAATATCCGGCAGGTTTTGCCGTCATCATGTCGACCGCTTCTATACCGTCTTTTGCTATCTCTAACTCAAAGCCGGCTTCTTTCAGGATCGCGTCCGCGATTATCTGATTCATCTCGTTATCTTCTGCAAGAAGTATCCTTTTGCCTGTAAAGTCAGGAAATGATTCCTCCTCCGTCTCCTTTTCTTCCTGAGGGCAGAACGATCTTGCCAGTACATTCTCCAGCTCTGACAGGAACAGCGGCTTGGAACAGAAGGCAGTGACTCCTGCCTCCCTGGCGTCTTCTTCTATATCTGCCCAATCGTAAGCTGTTAGGATTATGATAGGAGCACTGTCTCCAACAAGTCTGCGGATCCGGCGCGCTGTGTCTATACCGCTCAGATCCGGCATGATCAGATCTATTATATAAGCCCTGAACTCTTCTTCACAGTCAAGGGCGTCTTTGGCACGGATCGCTGCTTCTTTGCCGTAGTTCGTCCAATCAGGCTTCATTCCTATCTCGCGCAGCATCGAGCAGACCGACAGGCATGTATCGGTATCATTGTCAGTCACCAGCACACGCATTCCCTGTAATTCCGGAACCGGCTCATGTTCCATGGCTTTTCTGCTGACCCTGCACGGGATCACTACGACAAATTCGCTTCCCTTGCCAGCCTCGGAATTCAGGGTTATGGTTCCTCCCATCATGTCAACGATATTCTTTGTGATCGCCATGCCGAGACCGGTCCCCTGGATGCCGCTCACAGTACTGCTCCGCTCGCGGGTGAATGCCTGGACGATCGTTTTCTGGAACTCCTCACTCATCCCGATACCGTTATCTTTGATGCGGAATTCGAAAACGGCCGTATCAGGAGAAGTCGACGGCTTTTCAGCAACGTTGAAGTTTATCGCTCCTCCATCAGGCGTGAATTTGATCGCATTGGACAGAATGTTAAGGAGAACCTGGTTCAGGCGCAGCTTATCTGTTACGATATCTTCATGCACGACATCCTGCGTGCTGATATACAGCTCCAGATTCTTGGCTGTAACTCCTGACTGGATGATATCCTTCAGATCATGGATGATGTCCGGAAGATGTGCTTCACTTTCCTCTATGGTGACACTCCCGCTTTCTATACGGCTCATATCAAGCACATCGTTTATCAATGAAAGAAGATGCTGGCTGGATACAGATATCTTCCCCAGATAGTCCTGCACCTGTTCTTTATTATCTACGTGTGAGATCGCGAGCGAGGTAAAGCCGACGATCGCATTCATAGGCGTACGGATATCGTGAGACATGTTGTTCAGGAATGTCGTCTTCGCCCGGTTGGCATGCTCAGCAGCCTCCAGCGCTTCGGAGAGGGCCTTCTCACTTTCCGCAAGGTCGCGGTTGCTCTTTTCGAGCGTAAGCCTGGCTTCTTCTTTTTCCTGTGCCTCCTTGCGCGTCCTTTTTACATCACGGAGAAGCAGAAGGAAAACTAGAACTGCTATCGCTGATATGATCAGAATGAACAGTGCCATATGATCTCTGATCATGTCAGCAAAGCTGTAAGAATACAGCCCTCCTGTATATTTGTACGACAGATTCTGCACAAAATCGTTCCCGATGACATTGATCCCGCGGTTCAGCAGCTTAAGCAGCCCCTCGTTGCCGATCTCCACACCGAAGCAGCGGTCGTCGGCCATGCCGGTCTGATGAAGCGAAAGGCCGCGGTATTTGCCGTTTTTCAGCATGTCATTAGCCCTTAGGCCGTTCAAAGTCGTACACGTGACTTCCCCGGAAAGGACAGCGGAAAGACAGTCATCAATAGATGGATAGAATGATATTTCTGCGTTAGGGAAGTTGGTCTTCACATAATAATACTGCATGCGGTTTTTCTCGTTCACCGCGAAATCAGATGTCGTATCTTCGGTGTATTCTCCCTTGAAAACGATCTCCGTAGAAGCAGAAGCAACAGGGGCCGACTGATAGATACCGTTCTCTTCAGAATAGTACAGTCCTCCGCCTACAGGAAAGGCCACATCGATGGTCTCATCAGCCATGGCTTTGATCATGTCGTCATAACTCTTATATCCTGTGTAAGTCGCCGCTATATCGGTAATGCCGAGCGACTTCTGGATAGCCGGTATCATATCCTTTATGAGCCCGGTCACGTTGCCGTCTTTATCTGTGTCACTGTATGGAAGATAATTCTCGAGATATCCTACATTCAGTGTGTCGTGAGATTTTATCCACTCCCTTTCGACGGACGAGAACGCCCTCGCCGTCACGCTTACCGAATAGTATTTCGAACTGAGCGAGTTCAGGTAATTTGGCTCCTCCGCCGCGAGAAGCGTCTGAGCTTCGTTAAGCTCCTTTAACAGATCCGGCCGTTTTTTACTGACACATAGGTAGTAATCTGACGACCCGAACGCGCAGAGCACTTCAGCGTGATTTCTCATATATGAGCCATCGCTTTCTGCGGCAAGAACGTCCACCTTCTCAGAATCGAATGCGGTGAAAAGCTGTTCATGGTCAGCATATGTTATTACTTCCGCTTTAACGTCATGCTCTTCAAGATACTTTTCAAGCACGCCCACCATTGCGCTGTCCAGGACTCCGATCTTCTTCCCTTTCAGAGTTGAAGGATCGGCAGTCACATCTTTATCCTTGTCCTGCTTTACAAGATAATATGACTCGCTTCCCATGATGGCGTCCGGATAGCTGAACAGTTTTGTCCGCTCTTTTCTCCATGCGAGCCCCGCGAGAAGGTCTACCTTACCGTCAAGGAACATCTGATACAGCTCGTTGAATCCGCCGTATACGTACTCGTATTTCCATCCGGTATACTCAGAAAGCTTCCGATAATACTCATAGGCATAGCCGGTCTTCACCGCGCCGTCTTTGGCGCCTTCCTGGAACACTTCATTGTCATAGTAACCCACACGGACCGGTTCACTCTCCTTTTCGCCGGCAAACACGCAGGCAGAGCCATAAGATCCGAGTACGCAGACAAAGAACAGACACAACGCGACTGATACGATGATCCTGCTGTATGAAAACTGTTTCCCGTTCATACTATCAACCTCACTTTACAGTATTAGCTACATAAAAATTGTATCATAACACTTCCTGTTTTCCAAGATTGCCACAGTGAAACTTCGAACGTTCATTACACTAAAAAACTGTTCGCACAAAGCGCTTATCCGGCACTTTATGCGAACAGCATGTTAAACATCTGGTCAGCAATCTTTACTTATTTTCTTCCTCTGCTGCGTGCTTTGCGATGATCTCCTCAGCAAGGTTCCTTGGAACTTCTTCATATCTTGTGAATTCCATTGTGAAGGATCCTCTGCCCTGTGTCATGGCGCGGAGTCCGAGCGCATAGTCGAACAGCTCTGCCTGCGGTGCCTCAGCGATAAGCTTCTGGCCGTCAGCCTGCGGCTCCATACCGAGGATGCTGCCGCGGCGCTTGTTCATGTCGCCCATTACGTCTCCCATGAAATCGTCCGGTACCAGGATCTCAAGCTTCATGATAGGCTCGAGCAGGCACGGATTAGCTTCTACGATACCCTTCTTGAACCCAAGAGAAGCTGCTATCTTGAATGCTACTTCATAGGAGTCTACCGGGTGATATTTACCATCGTAGAGGACTGCCTTGACGCCCTGTACCTTACATCCTGCGAGAGGTCCCTTCTCCATGCATTCCTGAAGTCCCTTCTCAACTGCAGGAATGTAGTTCTTAGGAACGGATCC
>CAYMBU010000048.1:0-11621 GCA_964388765.1 uncultured Eubacterium sp. | reverse complement strand
TTGAACAGGGCTTCTGACGCTTTTTTTACTTGTCTACTTTTAGTTGACAAGTTCAGGCGGAGTTAAAGCCACCGGCCGTTTTTGTATGTGATATAATGAAGACAGAATACAGGCAGTAAAGGAGAAGGCAATGAGCAAAGAGAAGACAGCAGAAGGAAAAGAGAGCACCAGCAACGGCATAAGCAGACTGATACTTATAGGGATCTCGCTTATCCTTGAGATAGTTCTGAGTGTCATTATAGTTCTGTGGCTCGGAAGTTATATGAAGTGGATCGAGATCCTGATCCATGTGATCGGAGCCGTGCTCGTTCTGATAATATACAGCCAGCCCAGGACAGCTTCTGTGAAAATGCCATGGATAGTTCTTATCATGGCGCTCCCGATCTTCGGCGTCACGCTGTATCTCCTGCTCGGTCTCGGTCTCGGTACCGGCAAGATGAAGAGGGAATACGCCAGAGTCGATGAGGCGCTTTTCCCGCTGCTTAATGAAAATGCCGATGCATATGAAAGGCTTTGTTCAAAAGATGGCAGAGCAGGGAATCTGACGAGGTATATATACTCCAAAGCCGGCTATCCGGTATATGACGACTCGGAGATCGTATACTACGACGACGCGGCGAAAGGCATCAAGGCGCAGAAAGAAGAGCTTCGCAAGGCAGAGAAGTTCATCTTCATGGAGTACCATGCCATCGAGAATGCGGAGAGCTGGAAAAGTGTCCAGAAAATCCTGGAAGAACGTGTAAAGGCAGGCGTGGAGGTAAGAGTCTTCTACGACGATATGGGAAGCATAGGCTTCATCAATATGGATTTTGTAAAGCTGCTTGAATCCAAAGGGATCCACTGCAGAGTGTTCAATCCGTTCATGAAGGGATTCCACCTTTTCATGAATAACAGAGATCACAGAAAGATAACGGTCATAGACGGAAAAGTCGGCTTTACAGGCGGATACAATATTGCGAATGAATATTTCAACATAACACATCCGTATGGTCACTGGAAGGATACAGGCGTAAAGATTACGGGGAACGCCGTAAAGAGTCTTACCATTGCATTCCTTGAGATGTGGAACGCGATAAGGGGAGACGATGAAAACGATACAGATTACGCGCAGTTCCTGCCTGACGCTGAGAAGCATGGACCTGAGGGGAACGGATTTATCGCTCCGTACGCCGATCTTCCTATAGATAATGAACATGTGGGCGAAGACGTATATATCTCCATGGCAGAATATGCGAAAGATTATGTATGGTACATCACGCCGTATCTGATCCTGACAGACGAGATGATCCATTCTCTCGGACTTGCGGCAAAGCGGGGAGTAGACGTCAGAGTGATCACGCCGGGTATCCCGGACAAGAAGATCGTATACGCGGTCACCAGGTCTTACTATCACAGCCTTGTAAGGTACGGCGTACGTGTATACGAATATACGCCGGGATTCTGCCACTGCAAGATGAGCGTGGCTGACGACATGCTGGCTACCTGCGGAACGATCAATCTGGACTACCGCAGCCTGTACCATCATTTTGAGAACGGCTGTCTTTACGCAGACTGTGATGCCGTTATGGATACAAAGCACGACTTTGAGAAGACGATGGCGGAATGCCGCGAAGTAACAGATGAATATAAAGCGCCGACAGCCGGAAAGAATCTCTGGATGCTCCTGCTCCGGTTCATAGCGCCGCTTCTGTAATACGAAAAAACATATGATTTAAAAGTGTGAGGTATTATGCATTTATTACTGGCAACAGCACTGGCTTTATTTGCGGGTCTCATGATGACCCGCTTATTTAAATACTGCAAGCTGAATTTACCGGATGTTACCGCGTTTCTCATAGCAGGTGTGATAGTCGGGCCGTATGTACTGGGGAGATTCGGGATACACGGAATAGGGTTCACGTCGATGGAGGATCTCGGGAGCGTGTCGTTCCTGAGCGACGTCGCCCTCGGGTTCATCGCTTTTGATATAGGTAACGAATTCAGGCTTGCCCAGCTCAGGAAGACGGGCAGGACCGCTCTCGTGATAGGCGTCGTGCAGTCGCTTCTTGCAACTGTTCTCGTGGACGCCGTCCTGATAGCGATGTATATCGTGATGGGTCCTGAGGTGATGCCGCTTCCTGTGGCAGTAACGCTCGGCGCCATAGCTTCAGCGACGGCTCCGGCGGCGACCCTGATGGTCGTCAGACAGTACAAGGCGAAGGGCCCCGTAACAGAGCTCCTTCTACCTATCGTAGCGCTGGATGACGCGGTAGGGCTCGTGGTGTTTTCGGTCTCCATAGGGATAGCGCACGCGGTGCAGGGCGGCGAGATCGACGCTGTGACTGTCGTGATCGATCCGCTTCTGTAGATCGTTTTCTCGCTGATACTGGGAACCGTCATGGGATTCATTCTCACGCAGGTCGAGAAGATCTTCTTCTCCAACTCCAACCGCCTCTCGCTCACGATATCATTTGTCGTTATGACGATAGCGATGGCGTCGAGAGAGTTCGAACTCGGAGGAGGCGTCAGGATCTCATTCTCTTCGCTTCTCGTATGCATGATGCTCGGGACAGTGTTCTGCAACATGAGTGAGTATTCTGTGGATATAATGGAGAGGTCGCTCAGGTGGACGGCGCCGCTGTACGCGACGTTCTTCGTGCTCTCGGGAGCAGGGCTTGAGTTCGGGGTGTTCAGCCATCCTGTCAATATTATGATCGGCGTCGTATATATAATTACACGGTGCATCGGAAAGTATTTCGGAGCACATGTGAGCAGCACTGTCATGGGCTGCGGAGACACTGTGCGTAAATATCTTGGGGTCACGCTGTTTCCGCAGGCCGGCGTAGCGCTCGGAATGGTGGTCACAGCGCAGGATCTGGGCGAGGAGATGGGCGGCATGATACGGAACATCATACTGTTCAGCGTGCTGATATACGAGCTTGCGGGACCGCAGCTCACAAGGATCGCACTCACGAAGGCGGGCGAGATAAAGACAGGCGCCGGGGATTCATCTAACAGAGCCAGGTTCCGTAAGAAGGAAAAGATAGTAAAGTAAATATATTTTGATCGGGCGATATAGTATAATGTAGGCAGGCATAAACAGCATGTGGTGAGCATGCATGCTGAAGGGAGGAAAAAGTATGAGAAAGTATTCAAGGAAAGCGCTTGTGCTGGTCCTGTCACTGGTCATGACTGCAGGAATGGTCATGACTGAAGGCACTGCTTTTGCGGCAGGTAACGACAAGGCAGACAACAGCGGAGCGATGATCAAAGAGATCGCAAGGCAGTTTGCTGACAGCGGCAAAGATCCGTTTGCGTTCCGCGGCAGCACCGGAAAAGGATTGAAATTGAACGCTGATATCAGTATGCCGCAGTTCGACCTTAGTGCCAAGTTCATGAAGGACGGTGACGAGACTTCATATGTCACTCCTGTCAAGTTCCAGAACCCGTTCGGCTCATGCTGGGGATTCGCGGCGATCGCCGCGGCGGAGACCAGTATAATCGGAGACGGTATCGCGCCGGGATACGCTGCTGAAGCAGATCCTGAAAACGGCGTAAAGGAGCTGGATCTATCCGAGAAACATCTGATAAACTTCCTGGTAACTCCGATCAATGATCCGGACAGCTCACAGAACGGAGAAGGTATGCAGTATGTGAAGGATAACGTCAAACTTACAGACAGATTCAATCTAGGCGGGCTGTCGATATATGCAACAGGCCTCTTTGCTTCCGGAATGGGGCCTGACAGAGAAGACCGCACAGTGGCTGAGGGTCTGCCGGAAGATATATTTGTATATAAAGGACTTGCCGGAGATATCGATCAGCGGAAGACAGATGATGGATATGAAGATTACTGCTACAGCGACGGGGACGACTGGAGCATGCCTGAGAGCCTGAGATTCAATCAGTCATATACTCTGGATGAGTCGTATCTTCTTCCTAGTCCTGCCAAGAGGGTACAGGATGAGGATCACCCGGGAGATGATCCGGTATATGAATATGATCCGCTCGGTACGGAAGCCATAAAGACAGAGCTCGTCAACAAGCGTGCTGTGGAGATCGCTTTCTGCGCCGACACCTCCATGCCGGGGCAGGAAGAGAAGACACAGTATATAAGTGATAAATGGGCCCACTATACATTTATACCTGATCAGGCCAACCACGCGGTAACTATCGTAGGATGGGATGACAATTACAGCAAAGAGAATTTCAGACATCTGGCCGTGATCGAAGACGAGGAAGGCAATCAGACCGTCGAAGAAGCGCCGCTTCCGCCTGAAGACGGCGCGTGGCTCGTCAAGAACAGCTGGGGCTCCGGGGAAAGAGAATTCCCGAACAAAGGTCCTGCCACATGGGGCATAGTTGACGAGGAGACAGGAAAGCATACGGGCTACTTCTGGCTGTCATACTATGACCAGAGCCTTGATTCTCCTGAAGCGCTGAAGTTCATCAAGGAAGTCCCGGGTGAAGGATACTACCTCGATCAGTACGACTATATGCCTGTGAACGATATCCAGACGGCAGATCTTCCGGATAAGGTGTCTATGTCCAATGTCTTCCAGGCTGAAGGCAATCAGAAGCTTGACTATATCTCATGCCAGACGGCAGCGCCGGGTACTACGGTGGAATACGAGGTATATATCCTCAGGCCGGAATATGAGAATCCTCAGGATGGAGTGAAAGTAGCTTCAGGTGCATCAAAGGAGCCGTTCCAGTACGGCGGTTTTCATAAGATCCCTGTCGAGGACGATGTCATCATCCAGAAGGGTCAGTACTATTCGATCATCGTCACTCAGAAGACGCCGGAGAATAAATATAATATAAATATCCAGACGGGAACGCTGAAGGAAATGGCAGAACTGTTCGACGATCCGTGCTGGCAGAAAGGTATCGTAAATCCAGGGGAAAGTTTCGTGAACCTGAATGGGAAATGGTATGATTACTCTGATGACGATTTCCGAAAGAAAGTATTCGAGAACATGCAGTACTTCTTCAGTCTGGACAATTTCCCTATCAAAGGATACTGCAGCAAGGTGCAGGATCTGAAAATGTATCTGCCGGGCGGCAATGTTATAGAGCTGCCGCGGTACCGCGAAGTGTTCTTCGACTATGAAGATGTCTCAGAGAACATCACAGTAGGCTTCAGGAGAGGCACCGGAGCGAAGATGCCTGCACATCCTCAGATCGACTGGAAGATCGCAGAAGGAAGTGAAGACATATTCGAAATGATCCCGGACGAGAAGAATCCTGCGGCAGTTACCGTTAAGGCGCGTAAGCCGGGCGTCGGATATCTGTCCGTTTCTGCAAAGGGCATGATCGATAAGGCAGACGGTGCTCCGGGCGAGCAGGAAGAGATAAGCATCGGCACACAGGTGGTACGTATCAACGTACCGAAGAGAGGCTGGTACAATGTCTGGGATATAGGAGAGATCTTCTACGGCGACAAGACCGGCCTCTGGATCAACAACGTAGACGGGAGCGACGTACCGGAGGGGACTTTCACGTACAAGTCAGACAATAAGAAGATCGCGACTGTATCAGCAAAGGGTATCGTTAAAGCTGTAGGTATCGGAAAAACGATAATCAGGGTGTCTGATCCGAACGGTGCAGAAGAACAGGTACACGTAAAGGTGATCAAGGCAGAACAGAAAGCGAAGATCAAAGGCAGGACACTCGCCGTCAAGGCAGCAACGCTGAAAAAGAAGAACATGACGGTGAAGCCTGCAAAGGTGATCAAAGTCAGCAATGCTGTCGGCAAAGTTACGTATTCAAGAAAGAGCGGCAGCAAGAAGATCGTCGTAAAGAAGAACGGCAAAGTCACCATTAAGAAGGGCCTGAAGAAGGGTACATATAAAGTTAAAGTGAATGTTAAGGCAGCCGGCAGCAAGAACTATAAGAAGTTCTCGAAGGCAGTGACATTCGCGGTCAAAGTCAAGTAATACTGCGAATGCGGGACTGCGGGCCTGGCCGCAGCGTGCCGGATTGCAAATAAAACTGATACCGGAGAGCGGGGTAACCTCGCTCTCCTTTTATTACGGTACAGTTTAAGCGTTAGAAATTTAAAATCACGGGAATAATATATTGAAAATATTAGGATTAATATATTGAAAATTTACGGAATTTGTTACCTGATGTTGTCTGTAAGGAGGTATAGTCATGTATTATTCTCGTTATATCGAGCGGACGATAGAAAGAGCATTGAAGTCTTCAGGTGGTGTTTTGGTAACTGGGCCAAAATTCTGTGGCAAAACAACTACCTGTATGCGATTTCAGAAGAGCTTTATCAAATTGAATACCAACAGGGTCATATCGCTGATTGCGATGGACCCGAAACAAGCGTTATCTGGCGACAGTCCGCATCTTATTGACGATTGGCAGAAAGTCCCGGATGTTTGGAATTATGCAAAGGAAGATCTGGATGATGATTCCAAGCTTGAAGATATAGCATTTCTGATATGTCGTGGAGGATGGCCTGTATCACTGGTCCAGGATCGCGAACAGGCGCTTGATATTACAAGAAATTATTACAATAGTCTTTTCATTATTGAAGAAAGTGAAAACGAAAGATTTCGCAATAAGAAGCCTGAAGTGCTTAAAATGATCCTGCGAAGCTACGCAAGAGCTGTGTCTACAGAAGCATCACTACAGACAATAGTCAGGGATGTAAGACAATCAAACGAGAGATCCATGGATGAGAAAACTCTTTCAGATTATATCAGCGCACTTAAGGATCTGTTCATCATCGAGGATATGGAGGCCTGGAGCCCTAATATCAGATCCAAGACATCGATTCGGTCTACGTCTACAAGGCATTTTGTTGATACATCGATCGCATGCAGGGCTTTGCAAATAGGTCCGGAGGATCTGATGAACGATCTTAACAGACTGGGATTGTTCTTTGAAGACATGGCAGTCAGAGATCTCAGAGTCTATACTTCCTTAATTGGGGGAGAGGTAAGGCACTATAGAGATAATACAGGGCTGGAGTGTGATGCAGTGATCCATTTGGAGAATGGTAAATGGGCCGCTGTTGAGATTAAACTTGGAGGAGATAAGCTGATTGACGAAGGTGCAGCATCACTGATTCGCCTGAAGAAAAAAAAGCAGAAAAAAGTGATGAGCTGGCCCCTGTATTCCTGATGGTATTGACAGCAACAGGAGCGATGTACAAACGCCCGGATGGCGTGATCGTCATGCCGATAAACTGTCTAAAAGCATAGGCCGAAAAGAGGGTATCTTTTGGCAGAATCGGACTTCAAATGAAAACTCTTGGGCACCTTCGCTGTCCCATTTGTCCAATCCGGCTAAAGCCGGGGAAAATGGGCAACAAAAGGGTTGCGGATGCGGCTCATTTATCTGCTAAGCTCATAAAATGTGATGGTTTGTCAATTATACGCTCATAAAATGTGATAATAGTGCTTGGATTGACTCATAAAATGTGATAAAGTAAATAAGTAGTATATATTCAATAAATAACGCTGTGAGGGAATCAAAATGTATATGAAGCGAAAGGTAGATCTTTTCCTGGAAGAGTGGAAAGCAGATCCTGATCGTAAACCGTTAATAATAAAAGGAGCCAGACAGATTGGGAAAACCAGATCTATAAGGCATTTTGCCGAGTTGAATTATGCAAATGTTATATATATCAATTTTGCTCTGGAGAGTCAATACAAAACTATTGTAGAAAGCGGTTACGGAGTAGATGATATAGTTCGTAATATTACATTGATTGATCCAGCAAAGTCTTTTTCTGAAGGAGATACAGTAATTATTTTTGACGAGCTACAGGATTATCCGGATATTGCTACATCTTTAAAGTCGTTTAAACTTGATGGGCGCTACGATGTGATATGCAGCGGTTCTATGCTTGGAATCAATTACAGGAAGATACACAGCAATAGTGTGGGATATAAAACAGACTATCAGATGTACTCAATGGATTTTGAGGAGTTCCTATGGGCAAAAGGATACGGCTCTGAGCAAATTGATAACCTGCTGACACATATGATTGAACTCGTGCCGTTCAATACAACAGAAATGACAGTATACAAGAATCTGTTCATGGATTATTGTGTCATTGGCGGCATGCCGGATGTAGTAAGGTCTTATATTGAAAAATCTAATTTCTCTGGCACAATTGAGATCCAGGAACAGATTCAGCTGGATTACGAAGAAGATGTAAGGAAGTATGCGGAGGGACTAGATCAGGCAAAGATCATAAGTGTGTACAGATCCGTTCCGTCACAGCTTGCAAAAGAGAATACAAAGTTTCAGTATAATAAAGTGCGTAAGAATGCCAGAGCACGTGAGTATGCAGGATGCATTCAATGGCTGAAAGATGCGGGAGTGATAAGCATATGTTACTCACTGAACTATCCTGAACTACCATTGAAGGGGAACTATGATGAGACTAAATTCAAACTATACTATCCTGATACAGGCTTGCTTATTGCATCACTGGATAAAGAGGCCCAGGACGATCTGAGAGCAAATAAGAACCTGGGAGTATACAAAGGCGCATTATATGAGAACTTTGCCGCAGAAGCTTTCGTAAAACAAGGGATGGAATTGTTTTATTATAAAAAAGACAATTCCACACTTGAAGAAGATTTCTTTACAAGGACCGCAAACGAATTGCTGCCGATAGAAGTCAAGGCGGGGAAGAATAGAGCAAAGTCCCTTTCAGAACTTATCAACAGCGAGAAGTACAGTGATATACATCATGGGATCAAATTTGCTGATCAGAACGTTGGATTTGCGAACGATATATACACATATCCTTACTTCTGCACATTTTTGTTGAAAAGATCATTAGCCGAGTTGTAACAGATAATTGAGGTGAACTAATAAAACCGATATGAAAAAATATGTAAATAATGCAAAATGCCGTGTTCCAAAACGTTGGAATCACGGCATTTTTGGTGCACCAGAGGCGATTCGAACACCCGACGCACGGTTTAGGAAACCTGACATAAACGTTGAAATTTCAACGTTTATAAGCGTTTTTCCACTATTTTTTCCACTTATGTCTCTTGGCTTTGATAATAGTTAACTACAATTTGGAAGCCGCACCATTTGTATTTTCTTTGAGTGTTTGTTCCCAGTAATCAGGGAAGCCAAGCTGTTTAATATCGACTGTTTTATACTTGGAAAGAATATCTCTAATATCTGTTCTCATAGAATCTGCATATGCAAGTGTAGGAAGAAGATGGTGAATAGCATATATGTAAGCGAAAACACTGTTCCTGTTAGTAACCCCACTCATTTTCTTTGGTAATTTCACACTGACAGAATGCAGATAACGACCATAAAATCTCCCTCCATGCGCTGCTATATTTCTGGCTAATACCGTTATCTGGAACCAATTGTCCAGATAATCCCTGGGTACTCCATAATAATGCTTTGCTATTGCTGTTTTATCCTCCCTTTTTAGGTTTTTGAATAGTTTTGAAAGGGTACCAAAAGTAATACACTCAATTGCAGCCCATAGAGGGAAAACAGAATTACAATCTTCTTTATAGTGTTTAACAAAGACATCATCAGAATTCGCAATATCATCTGTTAATTTGTCGATGAATATATGGTGATAGCGGGAGTTTTCAAAATTCAAACTTTGCATGTATCCTAAAGGACCATATGTTTTACTGTGTTCATATGCAATGTGTGAGCGCAAAGCAATTTCTATAATTTCAGAATATTTTAGTATAATATTGCGAAGATCCTCATCAAAGCAATACAATTCATAAATATCGTCAAAACTCACATTTTCCTGAAAGGTATCACTAAAGCGTTTAGTGAGTGAATATGCACTTAAACGATAGTAATTTGTCCTGCTAAGGATAGTCAGTGCTTTCTGTCGATCATTAATAATAAGCCCTCGGCTTTCCAGTAAATCGATTTGCTGTTCTAAAGAAAGAAAAGGTTTCGATGTACCACTGTTTAATTGAAACAAATTGTTTTCATTGCTCATATTAATAAACCTCTAAAAAAATACCCGCCATGTTACGCATAACGTCATATGACGCCATAGGCTCGGCGAGTTCCGTTATCTATAATATACCCTGTTAATAGACCATGGTCAACACTTATTAACAAATCTTAATAAATGGGCAGTTAGAGATAGTATCGTCTATCAATCTTTCCAACTGAGAGCGCGGCAGCTCTATTCTTATCAGTCAGACCCCTTTTTCCACTTTATTTTCCACTTGACTATACTCATTTATCAAACCTTTACCTAAGACTTTTTCGATTTGCCTTATATTCTTTTCGAGTTGTTTTATACTGTCGGACCAGTTCTTCCTTGATTCTATTTGGTTTTCGACAGAAGCTAAATCCTCTGGCTTAATATAATGTGATCGTATTCGATCACCATCACGCCATTGCAGATATGAGTATGTTTTGCCTCCGCGTTTTTTCTGAGAAATATAACCTTTAGGCAGGTCTTCTACAGCTGCCATCTGTACATCTTTATTCCGCAGACAACGGAAATACTCATCTAATAATTGTTGTTCTAATATTGATAGCTTTCTCATAAGGATAGGATAAACTATATGCCCTACAATATCAAGTAAATGTAAAAATGTAGTGCATAACGCTATAAGTGATACCGAAAGGTTGATTGAATAGCAATTACCATACATAATCACTTTGCAGCCTCTTTATTCTTATTCCGCCTTGCCAGGTTGACCGCCACATCTGCTTTACTTAAATTGGTGTAGATGTTGATTGTCGTAGAGATATCGGAGTGGCCCATGAGTACCTGTGCTTCACGGACATCTACGCCGGCTTTTGCGAGCTCAGTACAGAAGTCGTGTCTGAAGCAATATGGCACGAGATCCGGCGCTAGTGGATAAGGCGGCACGAGCTGGTTCCGATATGTCTTACATCCCATATGTAGATTCAGCTCTCTTGTGAATGATTTCCAGAGTCTGTCATAATTCGTGATTTTACGGCCTGCTCCGGTAACAGCGATATATTGAAACTTTGGAGTGCCTTTGATCAAAGCGAGCAGCTCGTCTGGAATCGGAACGAGTCTGTCGGCCATTTGCGTTTTAGTTCCCCTGATGTGGAGCACCGGGTAACCATCGATATATTCTATATCTCGGCCCTGACACTCTGCAGCTTCTGATGGTCTGCATCCGCAGAGCAGCATGAGCAGATAGAAATAGTATCTTCTGTCCATCTTCCCAACTGCGAGCACAGCAGATCTCTCCTTATCGGTCAAAGCTCTTCTGCTTATGCGTTTCGCTGCCTGTGGCTTCACCAGGCCAAGAGTCGGATCCCTGCTGATGAGGTCATTTATAACAGCGTATTTGAATATGAGCTTAAGTGATTGATAGACCTCGTTTATCTGTGTATGGCTTTTGCCTTCCTGTCTGTTCATGATTTCCTGACAGTTAACCGGGCGTACACTTTTGATCTGCATGTCACCAATATATTTAGTTATACATGACTTAACACGGCTTCTGTATTTCCGCGATGTTATCTCATTCTGGTTTGTCTTGTACTGATCAATACAATAACCTATCCATTTCTCCATTGTCGACTCAGGAGTGATAAGTGACCCGGTGATCTCTCTGTGCCTGGTATCCTCCTCATATTGTCAAATACTATTTGTGTATTTTCCAACATTTTTTAACTGT
>CAYMBU010000047.1:0-11738 GCA_964388765.1 uncultured Eubacterium sp. | reverse complement strand
GCGGGGTTTTCATTTATACAATAAAGCGGTGAGCCGATCACATTACGGCTCACCGCTTTTTTATTATCTTTTCTGAACCACCGGTCTACCCTATCAGTTCTTTGAAGTCTGAAACTCTTTTCGATATGTCATCAGCCCCGAAAACTGCGGAACCTGCAACAAGGATATCCACCCCTGACATTACTGTCCTTTCGGCATTTGAAAGATCTATGCCGCCGTCTATCTCGATCTCGTAAGAATAGCCCTGTTCTTCTCTGATATCACGTAGCTCCTCTGCTTTGCCCAGCATATCATCCATGAACTTCTGACCGCCAAATCCTGGCTCTACTGACATGACGAGTACCAGGTCAGCATGCCCAAGCACGTCTTTTATGTCTTCTACAGGTGTCCCGGGCTTGATCGAAATGCCCGCGCCTACTCCATATGATCTTATGTGCTCCAGCGTGTAAGCTGCATTATCACATGCCTCGGCGTGTACTGTAATGAATTCTGTTTTCTCTGTTACAAAATCAGGAATGTACTTGTCAGGGTCTTCTATCATCAGATGTACGTCATAAGGGGCCGTATCGAGCCTGTCAAGGCTTTTCATGACAGGTGCGCCAAAACTTATGTTAGGCACGAAATGACCGTCCATAACGTCGATATGGACGTAATCCGCCCCTGCTTCTGTGACAGTCATTACCTGATCTCCAAGTCTGCTGAAATCAGCTGACAGAATAGACGGCGCAAGCTTACTCATCTTCATCTCCTCCTGACTCTTCGTCTTCAGGCTCAGTGGATTTTTCAGGTTCTTCCTCAGGACTGCCCTGACTTACGATGATGTCCACCTTGGTGCCCTTCTTGATAGCTGTACCGGCCTGATACTGCTGCCACATAACGAATCCTTCTCCGTATACGTCGCTCTGCTCATAGTCGACCTGACCTCTCTGAAGGCCGGCCTTCTTGAGCTTTGATTCAGCTTTTTCAAGCGTAAGCCCCGTAAGAGAAGGAACCGCAACTTCCTCAGTCTTCTTTCCCGAACATACAGTCAGGTTGATTTTGGTTCCGACTTCTCTTGTAGTGCCGGCTTTAGGATCCTGATCTATGATCTGGCCTTCCTCAAAGTCGTCGCTCTTTTCATACTTGATATCGCCTTCGTCGAAATTGTTGCTCTTGAGAACCGTCACAGTATCAGAACTGTAATATTTACCTATCATGTTAGGCACCTGAGCAGTCTCAGCGCCCGCGCTTATATTTACTGTTACGGTCGATCCTTCTTCTACTTCTTCGCCTTTATCCGGATCCTGCGAAACTACTTCGCCCTTGTCGTAAGTATCGCTTTTGACGTCGTCTCCACGCTCTATCTCAAGTCCTTTGGCTTTCAGAAGCTCTTTTGCCTGCGAATATGTCATACCTGTTACTTCAGGTACTTCTACCATCTTGACCGGCTCTTCCCTGAGGAAATAGTACCATCCGGCGAACGCTCCTGCGCCGAGAGCGATCAAAGCGATTATTACGCCTGCGATAAGAGCGCCCTTCTTCTTCTTTTTCTTTCCCTTCTTCTCAGGCTTTTCTTCTTCCTCGTAATCATCGTCGTCGTTATTACCATATCCGACAGCTGAAAGGTCTTCATTTCTCGCTTCATAAATCGTCTGTGTAAGATCCGGCTGCGCGAACACCGCCTGGTCTCCAATGGTGTTGGAAACGAATTCTATGCTGTTCAGGTCCTCCAGCATCTCATCTGCACTGGCGTAACGGTTGGTCTGGAACTTGTCCGTCGCCTTCATTACGATCTTCTCGAGCTGAGGCGGTATGCCCGGTACAAGCTTTGACGGCGGGATTATCTCATCGTTTATATGCATGAGGGCTACCTGCACAGGATTGTCACCGTCGAAAGGAACCTTGCCTGTAAGCATCTCATACAGAATGATACCGAGAGAATAGATGTCGGATCTTTCATCGACATATGATCCTCTTGCCTGCTCAGGCGAGAAATAATGGACCGATCCGATGATCTTGCTCGTTTCCGTAAGAGTGGAATCACTTACAGCTTTTGCGATTCCAAAGTCGCACAGCTTAGCAGTACCATCGCTTTTCATCATAATGTTATGCGGCTTGATGTCACGGTGGATTATGTTGTGGCTGTGCGCTACTGAAAGAGCAGATGCGATCTGTTTCGTTATCGCTATAGCCGCCTTATAATCCATCGGCGCTTCGACTTTGATGACGTCCGAAAGCGACATACCGTCGATATACTCCATTACTATGAAATGTATGTTGCCCTCGCGTCCTACATCGTAGATACTGATGATGTTCGGGGATTCTAATCCTGCGGCAGCCTGAGACTCACGTCTGAAGCTGTCAACAAACTGAGCGTCTCTTGTATATTCAGGCCTCAGGATCTTGACAGCTACATATCTGTTCAGCAGACGGTCCTTTGCCTTGTATACAACTGCCATCCCACCTTCGCCTATTTTTTCGACCAGTTCATACCGGCCCATAAGCAGCTTAACCATTGATATCTTCCTCCGTAACTTTAAGAGTGATCAAAGTGATATTGTCTCCGCCGCCATGATTATTGGCTTCATCGACAAGATCTGTACATATGTCGCTCACGCTCTTATCCTGCATGAGCAGCTCTGTTATTTTATCTTCTGGCACCTCGTCATAAAGGCCGTCGGAGCACATCATGATAATGTCCCCTTTATGTACTCCGCAGGAGAAAAAGTCAGCCTGTACGCCGTAATCTGCACCGACTGCTCTGGTGATCATGTTCTTATTCTCATGATCTTTTGCTTCTTCCGGAGTTATGACCCCTGCTTTGATAAGGCTGTTCACGTATGTATGATCTTCAGTGATCTGCTTAAGATTACCTCTCCTGAGCAGATAGGCACGGCTGTCGCCCACGTTCATCACATACATCCTGCTCTTTGTAAAATATGTAAGGACAAGCGTAGTGGCCATGCCTCTGTTCTCTTTAGAAGATCTGGATTCCTGAAGTACCTCATAATTGACCTTCTGAAGACAATTGTTGAAATATGTCTTCACGGTCCTGAATGTCTGGACTTCGTCAAGAGAATTGGTGCTTACATATTCTGCGATACCTGCCACAGTCTTCATACTCGCTACTTCGCCGGAATTATTGCCTCCGACACCGTCG
Organism: uncultured Eubacterium sp.; assembly: GCA_964388765.1. GTDB lineage: Bacteria > Bacillota > Clostridia > Peptostreptococcales > Anaerovoracaceae > Aminicella. The sequence continues at coordinate 8,599 of CAYMBU010000047.1, read as the reverse complement.
CAGAGAATGTAAACATTCTCCTTAGGTATGACAAAGCATGCATCCTCGTTGTTTTTCCTGTGTTTTCCTTTGTCGGTCTTGAAACCAACTTCCATGAAAGTCTCCTCTCCGCTTTCACACTATAATAGATGTCATTTCTTATCTTTTACAAAAATACAGTAGTAAAATCCGTCCGGTCCTCCGGATTCAGGCAATGTCTGCAGTGACCTGCACATACTGAAGTCAGGATGGTCCGAAACGAATCTTTCCGCCACTTCCCGGTTCTCTGTCTTATTCACTGTACAAGTGCTGTACATCAGCTTTCCGCCATTTCTCACATAGGCAGACGATGCTGAAAGGATCCTGTATTGTATTTCAGCTATGTCACGGCCTTCGTTCTTGAGCGGCCTGTCCTTTATTTCAGGTTTTCTCCTTAAAACTCCGAGTCCGCTGCATGGCACGTCACATATCACTTTATCCGCTGCGTCTTTATATTTTTCACAGATCTCTTTGGCATCGTGCTGCTCAGTATCGATAATGGTTATTCCAAGACGGTCTGCCTGCTTCCTTAATGCCTTAAGCTTGTTCTCATGCAGATCCATGGCATGGATCTTCCCACGGTCCTGCATCATTATCGCTGTAGTGAATGTCTTACCGCCCGGCGCCGCACATACGTCGATGACAGTATCACCCGGCCCGGGTCCAAATGCAGCTACCGCACCCGCCGACGATGCATCCTGAACAAAGAATTCACCATCTGCAAATGGTCTGGAGTCTATTATTCCTCTACCTGAGACCTCCAGAACACTGTCAGTACGAAGGTTTGCATTCATATTATTATCGTACACCGAAAATCCAAGTCTGCGGAGTTCTTCTGAAAGCCCGGAAGCATCTGTTTTCAAGGTGTTAACACGTATATACAGCGGCGGTGTCTCAAGAGACACCTTCAATATATCTTCTGCGGTTTCCTCCCCATACTGTGATATCAGCATATGCACTATACCTTTATCGCATGAGTAGAGTACATGGAGGCGTTCTTCCGGCTCTTCTATGTCGTGCGGGTCCTGTGCCTTGCCTCTGAGAAAGCTTCTCAGCACCCCGTTCACGAATCCCTCTTTACCTCTGAACAGAGTTTTTGCAATCTTGACTGTCTCATCAACAGCAGAATGATCAGGCACTGAATCCATATACAGTATCTGATATATACCCATCCTGAGAAGAACCCTGAGTTCTCTCTTGACACTGTCGATCCCGTTATTTACAAGACTTCCGATATAATGATCCAGAAGTATCCTGTTTTCCGTTACACCGTAAGTCAACTCTCTTACGAAGCCGGGATTCTTTACCGATTCTCCGCTGTCTGTTTTTCTCCTTAATACTGAATTCAGTTCAATATTCGAATATGCCCTGTTCTTATCGATCTTTACCAGAGCTTCATACGCCGCAAGGCGGTCCGGATCAGCAGCCACAGCCAGTTAATTCCTCCTGCTCATTCCAGCAAGTACAAGTATTCTCAGAAGGTTTGCGATCGCCATTACCAGCGCTCCCAGATAGGTCATCGCCGCGGCACTGAGCACCTTCTTTACTCCCGGTTCGTTCTCCGGCGCAACAAGTCCCATCTCACTGATCTGCACTACAGCTCTGTGGCTGGCGTCAAGCTCAACAGGAAGTGTTACCAGATGGAAAAGCACTACCAGCAGAAAAGCTACGATACCGATATTCAGCAGCATCGAACCCAGAGCAGACTGTGTCTCTGATATGGCCATGAGCATTATGCCGGCTATAACAAGTCCCCATGAGAATGATGATGCTATATTTACCACAGGAACGATCGAGTTTCTGAACACGAGCGGAGCATAATGATGCGCATACTGCATGGCATGTCCGCATTCATGACAGGCTACTCCCACTGCACTTACTGAATCCGAATTATATACAGGTTCAGACAGATTTACAGTATTGGTCCTCGGGTCGAAATGATCTGTCAGAGAGCCTGCTACAGGCCTTATCACAACATCAGTCAGCCCGTTCTTTTCCAGCATCCTCTTCGCAGCTTCAGCTCCTGTTATTCCGCGTCCTCCGCTTACCCTGCTGTATCTTGAAAAATTGCTCGATACCTTGAACTGAGCATAAGTCACAAGAAGCATGGCAGGTATCATAATAATATATGACAGATAATACAACGAATACATTTCTATCTCCTTCTGACAGGTGCGCATATAGTCCGGCACCACCTGCCTGCATTTATCCATTTAGACATAATACATATATATTTTAACATATATAAACTGTCAGTGCCCTCTCTCCGGTAATAAAAACAACCTAAAAAAAATTAAGTATTTATGAGTTAAACTGTACGCCGGACATATAAAAACCGGAGAGCGATATCTTCTATGATATCGTCTTTCCGGCTGTAAACTCCAGCTTATGATTTGCTGCTAACTGAGTATCGTTCCATTCTCCATCTTATGCCCCAGAAGGAAATCCTTTACAGACACTCTCTTCTTTCCAGGCATCTGCAGCTCTTTGATGATAAGCACACCTTCTCCACATTTTACAGTGATTCCGTTTTCATCTGCAGAGATCACTTCTCCGGGCGCACACTCATTTATGGAAGCTCCTGTATCAGCTTTCCAGATCTTCACTGTCTTTCCTTCGAACTCGCAGTATGCTCCTGGCCATGGGTCGAACGCTCTTATCTTCCGTTCTGTTACTTCCGCAGGCTCTTTGAAATCTATCCTGCCATCCTGCTTTCTGATCATTCCGGCGTATGTTGATAAGCTGTCGTCCTGCTTTGTGAAGACCGCCTCTCCCTTTTCGATCAAAACAAGGGCTTTGCTCATAAGGTCTGCTCCGATCATCGACAAAGCGTCGTGCAGCTCTTCGAAATTCATCCTTCCTGTTTCAACAGAGTCAGAGATCAGCATGTCCCCTGTATCGAGACCTTCGTCTACTTTCATTATCGTTACGCCTGCACGGTCATCGCCTTCAAGTATAGCATGCTGTATCGGTGAAGCGCCGCGTAGTCTTGGAAGAAGAGACGCATGCACGTTAAAGCATCCGTATACCGGGATATCGAGAACGTTCTTCTTCAGTATCTGTCCGTATGCAACAACGATAATAACGTCCGGTCCGAAATCTCTTATCTTACCGAGAGCATCTTCATCCTTTGATATGCGGTCTGGCTGAAGAACTTCTATACCGGCGTCCAGAGCGGCCTGCTTTACAGGCGAGTATATCATCTTCCCGCGGTTTCCCGCACGGTCAGGCTGAGTTACAACATATCCGACGTCGTGACCGTCATCAATCATTCTTTTTAAAACAGGCACCGCGAAATCCGGGGTGCCCATAAATACTATTTTCATAAATTACTGTTCCTTTTCGTCTGACTCTGTGTCAGCATCATCATCCTTTGCATTTTCGCGAAGTCTGGCGTTCTGTTCTTCATATTCTCTCGCCATCTCCTCATATTTCTCCTGAGGGTCGTAGACCTCGCTGGCTTTATCTGTGTACAGTATACCTTCCAGATGATCGTATTCATGGCACATGACGCGGGCGTGGAAATCTTCAAATTCATATTCCTGCTCGTCACCGTTCATGTCCAGAGCTTTGATCCTGATATGCTGCGGACGCTCGACTATACCTTCAAGATCAGGGATGCTGAGGCATCCTTCCTCTCCAGACTGTGTGCCGTCCTGCTCTGTCATCTCAGGATTGATCATATAGTAAACTTCGTCGGGGACAGGCTCCGCGACGAACATGCGCCTCATTATGCCTACCTGCGGCGCGGCAAGTCCGACTCCGTTGTGTTCACGCATCGTCTCCACCATATCGATCATTATCTCTCTGATATGATCGTTTACTTCACGGACAGGCTTGCTCTTCTTTCTCAGCATCGGATCGCCTTCAATGATAATGTTTCTAATTGCCATGCTTTCCTCCGGTCAGAAGCTGCTGTATGGATTGACGTCGATCGTCATTGTGCAGCCTCTCTTTTCATTACTTATTTTATCACCAAAATATGTCAGATAGTAGATGTATTTATTCCGTGCCTCCTTAGGGCACTTCACCAGGATATGATATCTGAAACTTGACTGGCCCTTGAAGCTCTCAGTTATATGCGGCGCGAATATCCTGTCGGAACCGGGCAGTCCTGCTCTGATAAGATAGTCTCTGCATTCCTCTGCAGTATCAATGGCTGTCTTTTCATCTTCAGATGTGAACTCTGCAGCTATAAGGTCTGTATAAGGCGGATAATCCATCATCTGACGGAACTTTATCTCTTTATTGAAGAAATCCTCATAATCATTGTTTTTCGCGGCTGTGAGGGCAAAATTATCCGGTGTGAAAGTCTGGATGATCACGCGTCCTCTTTCATCTCCCCTCCCGGAACGTCCCGCAGCCTGTGTTACGAGCTGGAATGTACGCTCAGTCGATCTGTAGTCAGGAATATTAAGGCTGACGTCTGCAGAAATGATGCCAACCAGACCGACGTTATCAAAGTCCAGCCCTTTGGCTACGAGCTGCGTTCCGACAAGAATATCTGTCTTTCGCTTAGAGAAGTCACCTATTATCCTGTTTATCTCTTTGCCGTTCTTAGCTGTATCGAGGTCAAGCCTGTCTGTCACAGCGTCAGGAAAAAGTTTTCCGGCCATCTCCTGTACTTTCTCCGTTCCTGTGCCCAGATAGCGCAGTTCTCTTCCTCCGCACGACGGACATTCGGTCGGTCTTACACAAGATCTGCCGCAGTAATGACATACTGCTTTGCCTTTTGATTTATGATAAACCAGCGTTATCCCGCATTCAGGGCACTTGAGCGCTTCTCCGCAGTCTCTGCATGAAATATACGTAGAATAACCTCTGCGGTTGATGAACAGAATAATCTGCTGTCCTTTGTCAAGCGTACGCTGCATTTCAGCCGCAAGAGCCGCGCTGAATATACCGCGGTTACCGTTCTTCAGCTCTTTTCTCATATCAACGATGCGGACTTCCGGAAGAAGTGTCGCGTTGAATCTCTTCCTGAGCTCTATAAGCTTATATACCCCTTCCTTCGCTCTTTCATACGATACGACAGAAGGAGTGGCGCTTCCGAGGATCAGCACTCCGTTTGTTGTCATAAGACGCTTGACCGCGATATCCACGGTATCATATTTAGGAGTCTGGTCAGACTTGTATGTAGACTCGTGTTCCTCATCAAGGATCATCACTCCGATGTTGTCTAACGGAGCAAATACGCCTATCCTGGCTCCTATCGCAATGTGTGCCTCGCCTCTTCTCAGCCTCATCCATTCATCAAAACGCTCCCGCGGCGTAAGATGGCTGTGAAGGACCGCTATCTCTGATTGCCCGAATCGTCCTGCGAACCTTTCTATTACCTGTTTTGTCAGAGCTATTTCAGGGACAAGCATCACAGCAGTCCTGCCCTGTGAAAGAGCATGCTCTATCGCACGCATATAGACTTCCGTCTTACCACTTGAGGTGACGCCCTTGAGCAGGAAATATTCCGGCCTCTCTCTGCTTTCTGCGGCACAAATTTCAGATACAGCCTGATACTGTTCATCAGTCAGCTGCTCTATATCCTGCGGCTCAGGTACAATATCCTTATACGGCCGTTTCTCTTTACCTGACTTTGGAGGCTTGCCCGGCGGTATGAAGCACTTTACTGCATCAATATACTTTATTCCGTAGCGCGTACGCATCCACGCAGCTGTTTTCATCATTTCCTCATTCAGTGAATAGTCACCGACCTTCCTGATCACAGGCTTGATCTGGCTCACATCACATGCAGGAGCGATATCTGTCTCAGCCACATATCCCGTACGTTCTTTATTGTTCTTGTTGAACGGCACAGTAAAAATGTCCCCGACCTTTGTATCAGCCGGGGCTTCATAAGTGAACAACGAGTCCATATATCTGCTTTTCGTGTCGATAACAAGATTTACATACATTACAGCAGTTCTATTCCATTTTCATGACATTCTTTTACCATTTCCTCTGGCCATACTGCTACCTGTACTTCGCCGATATGGGCTTTCCTGAGGAAGAACATACAAAGTCTGCTCTGACCGATACCTCCTCCGATAGAATACGGAAGCTCATCGTTCAGGACCATCTTGTGGAACTCAAGTTCCCTTCTGTCGTCGCATCCGGCAAGCGTGAGCTGTCTGTCCATAGCTTCAGCATCGACTCTGATGCCCATTGATGAGATCTCAAACGCTATGCCGAGAACATCGTTCCAGAGAAGGATGTCCCCATTCAGTTCCCAGTCATCATAGTCAGGAGATCTGCCGTCATGCGGCTTTCCTGATTTCAGGTCTCCGCCTATCTTTTCGATGAACACCGCTTTATGTTCACAGGTTATAAGCTGCTCACGCTCTTTCGGCTCCAGCGCCGGATACATGTCCTCCAGCTCCTGTGAAGTTATGAAATATATCTCGTTAGGTATCTCTGTCCTGACTTCAGGGAACTGCCTGTTCACAAAGTCTGACAGGTTCTTTACAGCGTTATAGATTTTGGTGACTGTATCATGGAGATATTATGTCTTACGCTGTTACTTTGTTATGACTTTTTCACAGTCCCAATGTTCAACATAAATAGAATGAATGTTATCCAGTTCCTCATCGCGGCGCAGTGCGTTCATATCAGTATATATACCGTGACCCGGCCTGTAGTTGTACTTTCCGAGGACATAGCGCTTCCACTTCGCAAGCGACTGCACTACTTCTACCTTTTTCTCATTCATATCCTTCAGCGTGAAATCAACTCGTCTTTCAACGCCGTTCAGATTGTCGTTCAGTCCTGTGTCGGGATCGACGAACAGCTGCGCTGTTGTACGCCTGAGCTGCAGTCAGTATGCTATCTCGTCCTGGAAATAATCCTTAATCTTCTTTATGGCACGCTGAGTCTCTACCGGCTCAAGCTGCGCACTGTATCCGCTTGGTAAAATAAGCTTTGACATTTTTCTTCCTCCATTGGTTATCTGATGTAGAGCATATCAGCGCTTGCTGAATCTGCATCCACAGTAGTCCTGCCTGTACAGTCCGAATTTCTTTGACAGCTGTATCGATCTCAGAAAGCCGTCTTTCTTCTTGAAATCATACGGTACATATTCGACACCGTATTCATTCCCTGCTTCGGCGCCTATCTCAGATATCACTTTATAGTTCTTATGCGGGCTTACTGTAAGCGTCGTCGTGAATTTTTCAAACCCATGCTCTTTTGCGTATCTTGCAGCTTCCATAAGTCTCATCCTGAAGCAGACAGCACATCTTGCTCCGCCTTCAGGCTCATTCTCCAGACCTTTCACCAGCTCCAGATATTTATCAGGCTCATATGGCCCCGCTGCAAATCCGATCTCTCCATGCGAGCTCATCGCACTTATCAGCTGCTGCAGTGTTTCCTTGCGCTTCTCATATTCTTCAGGGTCATCGATGCACGGGTTATAATAATAAACGGTGATATCATGATCCGGTGAAAGTCTTTCAATACAGGCGGAACTGCAAGGTCCACAGCAGCTGTGTAAAAGTATCTTCTCCGGCATATATCATCACCTCCCCGTTTCTGTTCTTAACAATTCACGCTAGATATTGTATCATAATAAAGACATTTATAAAAGTGCACGGTAGACAAATGACAGACAAAGACATAAAAAATACAATAGACAATGCAGGATTCTACGATCAGGGCGGTGCTGACAGAGTAAACAATATCTCCATGTGGCTCAAGCGTGAATTCGGCTGTAAGATGATCAAGCTTTCGATCGATGGTGGCTTCACATGCCCTAACAGGGATGGATCAAAAGGAACAGGCGGCTGTCTCTTCTGCGGAGCCGGAGCAGGCGGCGACTTTGCTTCCGACATCGACTCGCAGATACAGCTTTATCAGAAGAAATGGCCTGACGCAGGATATCTTGCGTATTTCCAGAATCATACTAACACCTATGGTCCTGTCGAAGAACTGCGTTCAAAATACTATCAGGCGCTTGATGACCCACGTATAAGCGGTATTGTCATTGCTACCATGCCTGACTGCCTGCCGGATGAAGTGGTCGATCTGCTTTCTGAAATCAACAAAAATCATTTTATGTGGGTAGAGCTTGGATTGCAGACGATGCATGAACAGACGGCTGATCTCATTAACCGCTGCTATCCGCTGACCACATATGATAATGCCATGGAAAAACTTCATAAAGCGGGTATCCGTGTAGTTACACATCTTATTCTTGGACTTCCCGGGGAAACTGAAGAAGACATGAAAGAAAGTGTTATGTATGCCTGCGGCAGAGGCACCTGGGGGCTCAAGCTGCACATGCTGAACGTAGTCAAAGGTGCACGGCTTGCAGAAGAAATGCCTGATTATGTACCCTTTGATGATATGGATGACTATATAGATCTGGTCTGCGATATACTTGAGAAAGTGCCTCCTGATGTAACGATACACCGTCTAACGGCAGACGCTCCGAGAAGCACGCTGATAGCTCCTGAATGGAGCTACCGGAAAAGGACGATACTCAACGGCATCCACGCAGAGCTTCGCAGAAGAGGTACTCGTCAGGGTTCAGGATTATAAAAACACATCCCCGCGTCAAACGCGGGGTTGTTTATTAACGGGCAAAGCCCTT
>CAYMBU010000046.1:8561-11874 GCA_964388765.1 uncultured Eubacterium sp. | reverse complement strand
AAATGACCAACATGATGGTGGGCCACGCGGTCAAGCTCAACATAGAGCGCCCGGAGCCGAAGGACGTGAAGCCTCGTGTAAGAGTGAATGCGATAACAGTTAAGAGCCCTGACGGAGTCATGAAGCTGCATAACGTATCGTTCACGGCAAATGCAGGAGAGATCCTGGGCATCGCGGGCATTTCCGGATGCGGCCAGAAAGAGCTTCTGGAATCGATAGCGGGTCTTCAGAAAGTAGAGGAGGGCAGCATCACCTATGTAAACGACGACGGGTCTGAAGAGAACATCACGGGCCACGATCCTCTGGAGATCGCGGAGAAGGGCGTGGCGCTCTCGTTTGTTCCTGAGGACAGGCTCGGAATGGGCCTTGTCGGAAGCATGGACCTTACGGACAACATGATGCTCCGCTCGTTCAGAAGAGGAAATACAGTATTCACAGACCGGAAGACGCCGAGGAAGCTCGCGAAGAAAGTCGTGAAAGAGCTTGAGGTCAGCACGGCCGGGTTGTCGACTCCTGTAAGGAGGCTTTCCGGAGGAAACGCCCAGAAAGTGCTTGTAGGCCGTGAGATCGCGTCATCTCCTACAGTCCTTCTTTCGGCGTACGTGGTAAGAGGGCTCGACATCAACTCCTCGTATACGATATACGACCTGATCAACCGCCAGAAGGAGAAGGGCGTAGCCGTCATATACGTCGGCGAGGACCTGGACGTACTGCTTGAGCTGTGCGACCGCATCCTCGTCCTCTGCGGAGGAAAGGTCAGCGGTATAGTTGATAAGCCGACTTCGGCAGACAAGAGGAAAGTCGGGATGATGATGACAAAGCTGGGAGGAGGTGCCGCAGATGAGCAATAAGAATAATACGGAACCTTTGATCCACATAACCAAGAGAAAGAGCCTGAACTGGTGGCAGTCGTGGGCGATCAGGATCGGAGCCATCGTACTGGCTCTGATACTGTGCGCCATCATCACGTCGGTCACCACGGGGCTTGATCCGACGGCAGTTTACGGCACGATGTTTGAAGGTGCTTTCGGAACAGAGAGAAAGCTATGGATACTCGGTAAAGAGGTCGCGATACTGCTGTTGATCTCGCTTGCTCTGACTCCGGCGTTCAGGATGAAGTTCTGGAACCTCGGAGGCGAAGGGCAGGTGCTCATCGGAGCGCTCGTTACGGCGGCGTGCATGATATATCTGAAGACACTGCCGCAGCCGCTGCTCATACTTATCATGCTCGTGCTCGCTCTTGCGGCGGGAGCTGTCTGGGCAGGCATTCCTGCGTTCTTCAAAGCCAGATGGAACACTAACGAGACACTGTTCACGCTGATGATGAACTACGTCGCGATACAGCTTGTGGCATATTACGTTATCATATGGGAGAAGCCGAAAGGGTCAGGAACTGTAGGGATCATCAACCAGGACAACATGGAAGGCTGGCTCCCTGTGATCGGGGATTATAAATATCTTCTGAACATTCTGATAGTAGCGGCGGTCACGATCGCCATGTACGTGTATCTGAAATACAGCAAGCACGGATATGAGATATCCGTAGTAGGCGAGAGCCAGAGCACGGCGCGCTACGTCGGCATCAAAGTCGACCGCGTTATCATCCGTACGCTGCTTCTCTCCGGAGCGATTTGCGGGCTCGCCGGATTCCTGCTGGTAGCGGGGACGGACCACACGATCACTACTTCGCTTGCCGGAGGCCGCGGGTTCATGGGAGTCATGGTAGCGTGGCTCGCGCAGTTCAACCCGATTGGGATGGTGCTTTCAAGCTTCCTCCTCGGGTTCCTCGAGAGAGGCGCGAGCGAGATCTCGGCGATCTACCAGCTCAACCATTCATTCGGAGACATACTTACAGGAATCATCCTGTTCTTCATAATCGGAAGCGAGTTCTTCATCAACTACAAGCTCAACTTCCGTAAAAAGGCCAGAAAGGAGGATAAGTAATGTTTGATTTCGTTGCTTTTATCCCTCGTGCCGTAGCACAGGCGGTGCCTCTTCTGTTCGGATGTACAGGCGAGACTATCTCGGAAAAAGCCGGAAACCTGAACCTCGGTATCCCTGGCGTCATGTACGTCGGCGCGATCTCGGGAGTTATCGGCGCGTTCATGTATGAACACAGCACGCCTGGCGATCTGAATCCTGTGCTCGCGATACTTATTCCGCTGTTCTGCTGCCTTCTGGGAGCGTTCCTCATGGGACTGCTTTACAGCTTCCTTACGGTAACGCTTCGCGCCAACCAGAACGTAACAGGCCTTGCGATGACTCCGTTCGGAGTCGGCTTCGGAAACTTCTTCGGCGGCTCGCTGATCAAGCTGACCGGAAGCGACGTTCCGTCGATAGCGCTGTCACGCACGAGCCAGTGCTTCGCCAGAGCTCTTCCGTTCGCAAAGAATCTGGGATGGTTCGGCAAGGTGTTCCTGTCATACGGATTCCTCGCGTACGTGGCGGTCGCGGTAGCGATCGGGGCCGCGTATTTCCTGAACCATACAAGAAGAGGACTCGAGCTCAGAGCCATAGGTGAGAATCCGGCGACGGCTGACGCGGCCGGCATCAACATCACGAAGTACAAATACCTGTCGGTATGCATCGGCTGCATGATTGCGGGCCTCGGCGGGCTGTACTACGTCATGGACTACGCGTCAGGCGTCTGGTCGAACGACGCGTTCGGCGACAGAGGATGGCTCGCGATAGCGCTCGTCATCTTCACGATTTGGAGACCGAACATCGCGATCTTCGCTTCGATGCTGTTCGGCGGACTGTACATCCTATACCTGTTCATCCCGTCCGGCGGGAACATGGCGATGAAAGAGCTCTACAAGATGTTCCCTTACGTCGTGACGATCATCGTACTCGTCATCACCGGAATGAGGAACAAGAAAGAGAACCAACCTCCTGCGAGCCTGGGACTCCCGTACTTCCGGGAAGAGCGGTGACGCGTGTGGCTCACGAAGCAGTTGCAAAAGAAAGACGAAAAACGGCTGCTGCCTGGACTTGGGTATAGTCCGGCAGCAGTTTTTCTGTGCACGGACTTGTGTGGAGCCGCGGCAGTGGTACTAAAACAGCATTTTTTCGTGATTTGTGTGGGTTGAATGTGATATTTCACAAATAAGTACCTTTTTCTAAAGCGCTGGTGGTACTAAAACAGCATTTTTTCGTAATTTATGTGGGTTAAATGTGATATTTCACAAATTAGTACCATATGGAATATAAAAAAGCCTAACGGTTCCGAGATATTAATACGGCGGTGGTGGCAGATATGGAAATGGTGGTGGCCGGGCCATCAAAGCTGAGCTGCCGGCAAGTCGTCGATGCG
>CAYMBU010000046.1:0-8551 GCA_964388765.1 uncultured Eubacterium sp. | reverse complement strand
AACGCAGTGACTGACAACAAGCGACGAGGAACGCAGTGACTGACATCAAGTGACGTGATACGCAGTGAAGGTGTATAATATGAAGCAGTAAAGGAGAATAGTGAAATGCCTCTTAACATAATCAGAAATGATATAACGAAGGTTGTTGCAGACGTTATCGTCAATACTGCAAATCCGGAAGTCGCTGTAGGCGCCGGTGTAGACAGTGCCATATACAAGGCTGCGGGCCCGTCGGAGCTCCTGGCTGCGAGAGCGGAGATCGGAAAGATGAGGCCGGGGGAGGCGAAGGCGACCCCGGCGTTCAGACTGAATGCAAAGTATATTATTCATACGGTTGGCCCGGCATGGCTCGGCGGCGGAGAAGGCGAAGCGGAAACTGTAGCCGCCTGCTACAGGAATTCTTTGAAGCTGGCTGAAGAGCTGGATGCTGAGTCTATAGCCTTCCCGCTGATCTCGACCGGAACTCTTGGATTCCCAAAGGATCTGGCGCTCCGGACAGCAATATCTGAGATCAGCAGCTTTCTTTTCGAGAGCGATATGACAGTTTTGCTCGTCGTGTACAACAAAGAGGCTTTTGAGCTTTCGGGCAAGCTGTTCAGCGACGTAAAGTCATACATAGAAGAGTCGGCAGTGATCACGCGCGATTTGTCTGAAGGCGGCATGCGAAGCAATATGCCATCAAACAGGCGTGAAAGATTGCTTAATGATTTTCTGCCGGAGAATGGCGCGGCACCGGGGACCGGGGAGCGGTCGTATGCGCCGCCATCTTTCGAAACCAGGATCCTAGGCGAGTCGATCGACGAGATGATCAAAAAACGCGGCGAGACTTTCCAGCAGCATCTTTTCCGCCTTATAGACCGCAAAGATCTGGAGGATGTTAAAGTCTACAAAAAAGCAAATATTGACAGGAAGCTTTTCTCCAAGATAAAGAGCAATGTGGATTACAGGCCATCAAAGGCTACCGCGATTGCTTTTGCGATAGCGCTTGAGCTGAATCTGGATGATACTCTGGATCTGATCGGAAGAGCAGGGTACACTTTATCAATGGCGAATACAGCAGATATAATAATCCGCCATTGCATTGACGAAGAAGAATACAACATAAACGATATAAACTGTGTACTGTTCAAGTACGGGCAACCGACGCTCGGAGCATAAATCAGCATACAGGCTGTCTGATGAGATGCAGCGGGACGTCTTGCTGATGAACAGGCCATCTCTCTGCACCTGAACATGCCGTCTCCCTGCGTATGAAAATAATGTCGCCTGGCAGGCGACCACACATCTCAATATAACTGGTATCATTCCAACTGTAATAAGGAAAGCCGGAAGCACGCCGCTGCGGTAATGCCGGCAGCCACAGCCAAGGAAAGCCGGAAGGCTTTTGATGAACAAGACAGGAGGAATGAGATATGTTTAAGAAAAAGGGAAAAGGAACAGTCAAAGCCACAGAAAGAAACACGGCAAAAGGCACAGAAGGAAAGTGCAGCATGGAGGTCGTCTTCATCCTGGACAGAAGCGGATCGATGAGCGGCCTTGAGCAGGATACGATTGGCGGCTTCAACGCGACGCTGAAGGAGCACAAGCAGAAGAATGAAGACATCACATGGTCTACAATACTTTTTGACCATGAGACAGAGGTGATCCATGACAGGATGCCTATCGAGCAGGTCAAGCCGCTGACAGAGAAAGAATATTACGTCCGCGGATGCACAGCGCTTCTGGACGCAGTAGGCGGAGCGATAAGCCATACGGCATCGGTCCACAGACACATGATTGGTAAATACGTGCCGGAAAAGACTTTATTCGTGATCACGACGGACGGCATGGAGAATTCCAGCACTGAGTACAGCTACGCGAAAGTCAAGAAAATGATCTCGCACGAGCAGGAGGAATACGGATGGGAGTTCATGTTCCTCGGCGCAAACATAGACGCAGCCGCGGAAGCCGGGCGGATCGGGATCAGACCTGAGATGGCGGCGACCTATATCAACGATGAAAGAGGTATCGCCGGAAACTACGCCGCGGTGAGCTGCGTGATGGGCAAGATGACCTGTGACCGTGAGATCGATGGGACCGAGCTCGACGCAGTCAGAAGAGATTTCGCAAAACGCGGCGGACGTCAGTAGGGAAGGAGGCACTTATGTACGGAGCAATACTGGGAGATATAATAGGCAGTCCATACGAATTCGACTGGCAGAACATAAAGACCAAAGAATTCCCTTTGTTCAGATTCGACTCTGAATTCACGGACGACTCGGTCATGACGATCGCGGTGGCCGAAGCGCTGATGGCCGTCAAGCGTGCGAAGGCGGATCCGGACAGCTGGAAGACCTGTGCATCCACGCCTGAAGAGGAGGAGCAGTTCATCAAGTACACTGTCATGTGTTCTCTGAAAAAGTGGGGGAACGAGTATCCGGACGCAGGCTACGGCGCGAGATTCATCAAGTGGCTGAGGTCCGGAAATGGACCATACAACAGCTACGGCAACGGCTCTGCGATGCGTGTTTCTTCTGCAGGCTGGCTGTACAATACTCTTGAGGAGACTCTCGAGATGGCCAGGCTCTCCGCAGTCGTCACACACGACCATCCGGAGGGCATCAAAGGCGCCCAGTCGGTCGCGGCGGCCATATTCATGGCAAGGAACGGCGCGTCAAAACAGGAGATCAAAAGCTATATAACTGACAATTTCGGATACGACCTGTCCAGGACATGCGACGAGATCAGGCCGGATTATCATCATGTCGAGACATGCCAGGCGACAGTTCCGGAGGCATTTGCGGCATTCCTGGAGGGAGAAAATTTTGAGGACGTGATACGGACAGCGGTATCGCTCGGCGGCGACTGTGACACGCTGACTTGCATCGCGGGAGGTATGGCCGAAGCGTTCTACGGCGTGCCGGATGAGCTGGTATCAGAGTGCAGGGCGCGCGTCATGCCGGATATGCTGCAGGTGATAGACGATTTCCGTGCCCAAATCTTGCCGGCCGCATCAAAACCCGCAGCCAGGTCCTGAGCAGAATCCGTGCCCAAATCTTATGAAGAGTTATGATTTTACGGGCGTCTGACCATGGTATAATAAAGTGTCGGAACAGATAAAACAAAAGGGGGATCTGGGAGGCATATTTATGATCAAGACTTTTTTCAAGATATTGTTAGTTCTTATCCTTATTCTGGTGCTTGCGGCAGGAGCCGGCTTAGGGCTTCTGACGATTTTCCAGTATGACCCGGACGATTCGGAGAACGTGGTGCTCACAGGGCAGGCGTCAAGATCGCCGGAGCAGGGCAAGCCGATAAGGATACTGACGTGGAACATCGGATACGGTGCGCTCGGCGACAACGCTGACTTCTTCATGGATAACGGAAAGCATGTGTACACGGCTGATGAAGAGCGCGTAAGGCAGAATCTTGACGGAATAAGAAAGGCGCTTCAGCAGGAAGACGCAGACATCTATCTCATTCAGGAGATAGACAGGGATTCAGACAGGTCGCGCCATATAGACGAAGTGTCAGAACTATCGGCGGCGCTGGAGACGGAAGACAAGCCTTTCCAGACGATGTTCGCCAACAATTTCAAGGCGTATTACGTTCCGTTCCCGATACCTCCGATCGGCAAAGTGGACAGCGGCATACTTACAGCTTCCAGCTTCAGATGCCAGAGAGCAGACCGTATCAAGCTTCCGTGCCCGTTCGACTGGCCGGTGAACACGGTCAACCTGAAGAGGTGCCTCCTCGTTACGAGGATACGTCTTTCGGGATCGAGCAAATACCTGGTCCTGATAAATCAGCATCTTGAGGCGTATGACGACGGCGAAGGTAAGAAGGCTCAGACAAAAGTCCTGATGGACATAATGAGAAAAGAACGGGACGGAGGAAACTATGTCGTCGTAGGCGGAGACTTCAACCAGACTTTCAGCGACATAGACATGGATATGTATCCTACTTTCGAAGGCAACTGGGAAGCGGGAATGATAGAAGTGGACGCAGTCCTTCCTGACTTCACGCCTCTGATGGACAGCAGGGTACCGACATGCAGATCACTCGACAAGCCGTACACAGGAGACGACGCAAACCATCAGTTCTACATGATCGACGGTTTCGTAGTTTCTGACAATATCAAAGTGAAGAACATTGAGACGCTTGATCTTGGGTTCATATATTCAGACCACAACCCGGTCGCAATGGAATTTGTACTTAAATAAGGGAAACATACACGGGCACTTATGCTGACTTAAGACGTGCCGGAGCCGGTATATGGGGAAAGACAGTAAACCATCTGAAAAAAAAGATAATAACACGGTGGTAAGGAAAGAGAATCCGCTGGGAACGAAGCCTCTCGGCAGGCTTCTCTTTTCGCTTGCAGTGCCTACGGCGATAGCGAACATCGTAAGCGCGATGTACAACATCGTTGACCAGATATTCATCGGGCAGGGCATAGGAAAGCTGGGTAACGCCGCGACTTCAGTGGCGTTTCCTCTGACTACTATCTGCCTTGCGACCGCGCTTATGCTCGGGCTCGGCTCCGCGGCGGGATTCAATCTGGAGCTTGGCAGGGCGAATGCGGCAGGCACCAGCAAAGCAATGCGTGCCGACCACGAGGACAGAGCAAAGACGATAGTAGGGAACGCAGTCGGCATGATGGTGATAGCCGGCGTAATCATAATGATACTGGTCAGACTGTTCCTCGTACCGATGCTGAAGCTTTTCGGCGCTACGCCGACGATACTTCCGTACGCGGAGGAATATGCCGGGATCACGCTCTGGGGCATACCTTTCTTCATATTCATGACCGGAACGAACCCGATAGTAAGGGCTGACAGAAGTCCGAAATATTCCATGGTCGCCATAATAACAGGCGCGGTCATGAATATCATACTGGATCCGGTCTTCATCTTCGTGTGCGGCTGGGGCATTGCGGGGGCTGCCTGGGCGACTGTGATCAGCCAGGTGATCTCCGCTGTGATGCTTGGAGCGTATTTTACAAGATTCCAGTCAGTGCAGTTCACGATCAGAGATTTCCTGCCGGTACCGTCTGAAGAAGGAGAGTCGTACGGAGAAGCGCTGGGAAGCTATTTCAAGACGGTACTTCACGCCTGTAAGCTCGGGCTGAATTCTCTTATCTTCCAGGGGTCGACTTTGTTCGTTCAGGTGACGATGAACAATATGCTCAGGATCTATGGTGCGCAGACGATATACGGCTCGGATACGCCGCTCGCTGTGGCAGGCATAGTGATGAAAGTGTACGTCATATTCGTTTCGCTGATGATAGGCTTGATAAGCGGAGCTCAGCCGATCTGCAGCTACAACTACGGCGCGGGGAAATATTCAAGGGTCCGCGGCACGGTCAGGCTCTTCACTATATGGGCTTTGATAATCGGTACGTTCTCGTGGATATTGTTTGAGTTCTTTCCGGACAAGATATTCCTGCTGTTTGGAAGCGCAGGCGGAGACAAGCTGTATTTCGACTATGCGGAGAGGTTCATGCGGGTGTTCCTGTTCTTCACGTTCATCAACGGCATACAGATCTGCTCTGCGACTTTCTTCCCTTCGATAGGGAAGCCTTTCCGCGGGGCGTTCCTGTCGTTCTCCAAGCAGGCGCTGATACTTATCCCGCTGCTTCTTATCCTCCCGAGATTCTACGGGCTGGACGGAGTAATGTACGCGCAGCCGGCAACAGACCTTACAGCTGTGATATTATCGTCGGCCGTGCTGATACATGAGATGCGCGTGATGCCTAAAGAGGACCACTGACAAACCGGTGCGGTTTACAATATGGTAAAAGTGAATTATAATTGCAGGTGAAGTAGGAATATCGCGACGTTTTGGTGAGAGATATGAATGATCATTTCCTTACAAAAGAGATCGTAAAAGCAGCGAAGGCATTGACTGTGCTGGCAATGGCAGCAGTGATCTTTTGCTGTGCTGTCTGTTCTGCGGGGGCATATGAAGCGTACGCAGACGAAAAAGACAAAGATAAAGACAAGGGTTCTGTCAGCTTCACTGTGTATCATCAGGATACGGAGGGAAACGAACTCGCGGATCCGCAGGTATTCTACGGAAAAGTCGGAGACAAGCCTCTGATCTCAAGCGTTGATGTCGAGGGATATGTCCCTCAGGTTGACAAGATAACCAGGACGATAAGCGAAGACACTGAAGAGAATGTGTTCACATTCGTATATGATGCCGAAGGGTTGTTTGGGGAAGAAAAAAGCGATGAAGTAAAAGTCCTTGATATCGATGAGACCAAGACTCCTCTCGCTGATCCCGGAAAGCCGCAGGCCGGCATGAAAGAAAGCGGAAACGGCCTGACTCTGATGCTTGCTTTCACGTGCCTTGCTGTTCTTGCCGTATTCGGCATCTGGCGCAGAAAGAAGAAAAGCGAAAGCGAAAGGATGTAAACAGCTGATAATATGGAAATAAGACATGCTGAGATGGCAGACCTTCCGGATATAATGGCGATTTACAGCCATGCCAGAGATTTCATGGCGACTCACGGGAATCCGAACCAGTGGGGGCCTACCAACTGGCCGCCTGAGGATCTGATCAAAGCCGATATCGAGGCCGGGAACAGCTATGTCTGTATTGCCGGCGGCATGATCGCCGGCGTTTTCTATTATGCATGCGGACACAGGACAGATCCTTCGTATGACGTGATAGAAGACGGAAAATGGATCGGAGACGAAGATTACGGAGTGGTGCACAGGATAGCTTCAGGCGGTACCGTAAAGGGCGTCGGGAGCTTCTGCGTCAACTGGGCCTTTGATAAGTGCGGCCACCTCAGAATGGACACACACGGAGATAATAAGGTGATGCAGAGCATGCTCGAGAAGCTGGGCTTTGTTCACTGCGGGACGATATATGTTGAAGAAGACGACTATCCCAGGATGGCGTACGAGAAAACAAGGAGGGATTCATGATCAGGAGCATGACAGGCTTCGGCCGCGGCGAATATAATGACGGAAAGAGAAACATACTGGTCGAGATCAAATCGGTCAATCACAGGTACAGCGAGATACAGGTCAGGATGCCGAGAAGATATTCCTTCGCTGAGGATGCTGTGAGAAGTGAGATCAAGCACTATACCGGAAGAGGCAAGATCGACGTCCAGATGACTGTCGAGTACATCGCTGAGAGCGACATAAGGGTAGAGCTCAACAAGCCGCTCGTGCAGCAGTACATCGAGAACATGAAGACCCTGAAAGACGAGTTCGGCATCCGGGGAGAGATAACGCTCGACCTGATCACAGCCATGCCTGAAGTGCTGAAGCAGATATCAGACGTGGAAGACGAGGAAGAGATAAGGGAAAGCATAATCAAAGCGACCGACATGGCTGCGGAGAACCTGGAGAAGATGCGTGCGGTGGAAGGCGAGAAGCTTGCGAAGGATCTTCTGGAGCGCGCCGATCTGATCAAAGACCTCGTCAGCGGAATAGAGGAGAGAGCCGCGGCGCTTCCCGGCATCTACAGGGACAAGCTGCGCGCAAGGATCGACGAGCTTACTGAGGGAGTTACGACGATAAGCGAGGACAGGCTTGCTCAGGAGGTGGCGCTCTTCGCGGACAAAGCCGACATCACGGAAGAGATAACGAGGCTCAGGAGCCATATGGATCAGATGAAGTCGATCATTATGGAGAGCAAAGGCTCTGACGGCAAGAAGCTTGACTTCCTGGTACAGGAGATGAACCGCGAAGCAAATACGATAGGGTCCAAGGCTAATGACCTTTCGATCACAGAGGAGATGCTGAAAATCAAATCCGAGGTGGAGAAGATCCGTGAGCAGGTCCAGAATATAGAATAACATTGCAAGCAGAACGCTGAAATGATATAATTAATCATTACAGATATCGTCATTCTGAATGGTGGTGTGATATGGCAGAGAAAGCAGACAGCAGAGGGAAGCTATTCGTGATCTCCGGTCCTTCCGGAGCGGGGAAAGGCACAATATGTAACGAGCTGATGTCGCAGGCTGAGCCTGACGAGCTTTGCCTGTCTATCTCGGTGACCACCAGAGAACCGAGAAAAGGCGAGAAAGACGGAGTAAACTATTACTTCATCAGTGAAGATGAATTCGAGGATCTGAAAGAGAACGACGGACTTCTGGAATTCGCTGAAGTGTACGGACATCATTACGGTACTCCGAAGCAGAAGGTGATCGACAAGCTGGAGGCAGGTGTCGACGTGATCCTCGAGATCGAGATGCAGGGAGCGCTGAAAGTAAGGAAATCATATCCTGACGGAGTGTTCATTTTCATTCTGCCGCCGTCGATGGCTGAACTCAGGAAACGTATCACAGGGCGTGGCACTGAGACGAAAGAAGCCATAGACCTGAGGCTTTCCAAGGCGCTTTCGGAGATAGCGTACATCGATAAATACAACTACGCCGTGGTGAACGGCAAGCTGGACGAGGCTGTGAGCCGTGTGAAGGCGATAATCAAAGCAGAACATTCCAAAGTGACGGAAGACGTATATAAGCTTATAGAACAGTATAAGGAGGACGAATAATGTTATATCCATCGATCAATGAGATCAAGCATAAGGCAGACAGCAGATA
>CAYMBU010000045.1:0-12008 GCA_964388765.1 uncultured Eubacterium sp. | reverse complement strand
TACGAGGGAAAACAGAACAGACAGCTTAAAACTGTTTGACTTTTTATAGGAGAAAAAAATGGGTAACACATTAGTAGCATATTTCAGCGTAAGCGGAACGACCGCGGGCATTGCCGAAAAGCTGGCAGAAGTTACAGGCGCGGATCTTTTCGAGATCAAGCCGAAGAAAATGTACACAGACGACGATATCGACTACAACAATCCCAAGAGCAGGAGCTCCATGGAGATGGCCGACATCAACTGCCGTCCGGAGATCATGTTCAAGGTCGGCAACATGGACCAGTATGATCTGGTATTCATAGGATTTCCGATCTGGTGGTACAGACAGCCTTCGATCATCGATACATTCATGGAACAGTATGACTTCGCAGGAAAGACCGTTGTGCCTTTCATCACATCAGGCGGAAGCGACCTCGGTAAAGTTCCTGAGAACCTGAAGAAACTTGCTCCGGCAGCAAATGTCAAGACAGGAAGAAGGTTCACCAAGGGCACGGCTGACAGTGAGCTCAGCACTTGGGCAGCGGCTTACAGATAGCGGCGTTTATCGTAAATAAGCGATACGGCATGATAACAGCAATACAGGCGGGACAGCTGTTCCACCTGCTGCATACGGGGAGTGGCGCAGTTTGGTAGCGCACTTGACTGGGGGTCAAGGGGCCGCAAGTTCAAATCTTGTCTCTCCGACCATGAAGAAGGGATGTATTGAAATTTCTACTATTTCAGTACATCCTTTTAACATCCTGAAAAAACTGCTGTTTATCATGTGTCTTAAATATCACTTTACAGCGAGTATAGTTTTGTATTTGTTATTCTTATCATCAAAGCAGGAAAATCTGGTTTTTTAAAAGTATACCTCTTCAGAGTAACAGCGTGGTACTGAAATGTGTAGTATCACATTCTACCCACATAGAACCATCAAAATCCTTTTTTTAGTACCAGTTTTCATATCTAAAATGGTACTAAATATTGCGTTTTTCACATTCCACCCACATAGAACCATCAAAATCCTTTTTTTAGTACCACAAAGGAATCGCTTAGCTCTACTTTATTAAATGCTTGTGCAGCGCTATGATGCTGCGCAAAACAACATATGGCTTTACGACATTTTTTAAAAAGGTATACCATAGAGATAAGTTTATCAGACCATATCCAGAATGGTGTCTCATTACCAAGAAAAACCACAAAGAAAAATCCCGGAAACTTTCGTTCCCGGGGTTTTTGATTTGAAATCATATACAAGTAGATCTCTGTTCCCGAAACTAACGCTTTGAGAACTGTGAAGCCTTTCTCGCTTTCTTGAGTCCGTACTTCTTTCTCTCCTTCATGCGGGAATCTCTTCTGAGGAATCCTGCCTGCTTGAGAGGTGTTCTGTACTCGTCTTCGTCGGCTGCCGCAAGAGCTCTTGAGATACCATGTCTCAGTGCCCCAGCCTGACCTGTCATTCCGCCGCCCTGTACGATAGCGATAACGTCGAATTTACCTTCGCAGTTCGCTACAGCAAACGGTCTCATGACTTCCTGCTTAAGAAGCTCTGCTTCGAAATAATCATCAAGATCCTTCTTGTTGATCGTTACTTTTCCAGTACCAGGGAGTAATCTAACTCTGGCGACTGAACATTTTCTACGGCCTGTGCCGAGGTACTGTATCTTTGCCTTAGCCATTTCTCATTCCTCCCTTTCCTAGATCTCCAGCATTTCAGGTTTCTGAGCCTCATGATTGTGCTCAGGTCCTGCATAGACTTTAAGCTTCTTGAACATCTGACGGCCAAGCTTCCCATCCGGGATCATGCCCTTGACTGCGTGCCTGATGATCTCTTCCGGCTTCTTTGCCTGGAGCTTTTCCAGGGAAACTTCCTTCTTCCCGCCTGGGAATCCGGATACAGTCGTGTAGACCTTGTCAGTTCTCTTCTTGCCTGTGACCTTGACTTTCTCAGCGTTGATCACGATGACATAGTCTCCGCAGTCGACATGCGGTGTGAACGTCGGCTTGTTCTTGCCTCTGAGGATCGCTGCTACCTGGGATGCGAGACGTCCGAGAGTCTTGCCCTCTGCGTCTACGACATACCATTTGCGCTCGACCTCTTCAGGCTTTGCGATAAATGATTTCATACAAAATCTCCCTTCTGCCTACTGGGTTGCCGGCACTCCCTGCTTCCTGCGTCCGTAGACGCCCTCCGCTTCCGTTCATGCAGCAACTGGTTCGGTCCTGCCTACTCAGTTAAGATTCACGGGAAAACCGGTAGTGTTGCTCCACTTCCATATTTGGCAGTCTGTGAGACTGTTTCATAAGAGGCTTCATCGCAGCATTTCGAGGAATACATAACGTTTTCGGTGATACTAAAATAACTATTAGCCCGCGTGAGCTGCCGGCCGTGAGGCCTGCCCGCGGAATTTCCGCTGCGTAAAAGCACAATAAAATAGAAACGCACCTTTATGCGGCGGATTTCATTATAAGCCATTACTATAATAAAATCAACAGGAAATTATGCAGAAGAGCAGATCAGTCGATACGTTTCGGAACACCTTTATATGACTCATCCTCATCAGGCTTTTTATACGGTGCTATCCTGTCGCCCAGGAAGGCTTTGCCCGCGGTGAGGATCAGGTGGGCTGCCATCACGACGCCCACAGCCGCCATCGCCGGGACAGGGAAAAAGTAAAACGCGGCAAGATAAAGCACAAGCCCTGCCATGCCGCCGGGGCCGAAGAAACAGAACCCCGCAAAAACGGCATATAAGATCTCAGGTATAACGATATACCAGTAAGCAGACATATCAGCGATGAGTTTCGTAAATACCGTCATCATAATCTCCTATGGTTTTCGGAACCGTCAGCCAAAGTATGGCAAGGCAGGCCTGCACATCGCAACACGCTTCATTGCTGCCTGCGGCTCTCGGCCTTGAGCTTTTCCATCGCGGCGATCTCGTCGATTATCGTAAAGACTGTCTTCTCTAGCTTTCTGCCGGCACGGTAATCAGCAGGAAAAGCAAAGTCGACGCGTCCCTCATGTATGAGCTTTGACGCCTCTTCCTCATCGTCCTGATATACAGCGATAGAATGTCCACCGTTCACCTTCGTGAGTTTCATGCACGGTACGTCGGTATCGCCGTCGCCGAAATAGATCATGTTCGTAAACGGCACCCGGCGCTCTTCGTCAGGCACATATCTGTTCAGGCTGTGCTGGTCCGTAACGTCAAGTACTCCTTTGTTGACACGGTACAGGAACTGAGTCTTGCTCGTGAAGTTGACTGCCATCGCAGGCCACTCCGCCAGGCCGTTCTCACCATAAAGGAACTCTGCCGCATAGATCTCTTTAAATTCGCCGGCGATCTCTGTCCCCTCGATTATCTCCTTGAGGCCGGATGAGATTATGTAATGCTCGCACTTTAGCCCCTGATCCTCACAGTATCCGTTGATGCGGGAGAACCAGCTCCTGACTCCCGGGAACAGCTTCACGCTCCTTCCCAGCGCGTTGAAGTTCTCGCGCCTTGTGAGCATGCTGCCTCTTCCCTTTTCAAGCATCATATACATATATGAAAGGATGCTGTCCATGTTGTTTTTCTTCGTCAGCCTGGTGCATCCCGCCCAGAACTCTTCCGCGCTCATGCCGAGGCCTTCCATGAAGCCGTAGTCCTGCATGTTTTTCGGCGAAAGCGTTTTATCAAAATCATACATAAGCGCAACTACAGGTTTTGCCATATGGTTACCTCCTTGCTTTAAGCATCGGGATCACATTGATCACCGGCTCTTCGTAAGGGTGGACTTCCATGACCGCCCTCACTGTATTCTCCAGATTCTCAGGCAGGATCGTGACCTCGACTTTTATCTCAGGTTCTTCGCTGATCTCGCCCTCACTTCCGATATATGGATGTGTTCCCTCAAGCGGGCGCCACGTCCCTGTTACTCTGCTGTACGAGAGACAGCTGTCATATTTCCCGATGTGTCCTGCGTCAGCTCCCTGCAGGGCTTTCTGCAAAGGCCTGAGATGTGTCTCCGGTATGAATATCTCCAGTTTATACAGATCAAATTCCATAATTACCCATTCCGATCACTTTGATATATAATAATTATAGCACAAGTGATTTCATACAGGAGATCAAACACAGGAGGATCATCATGATATTGGATTTTGATCATATGGAAGAAAAGGCAAATCCCGGATTCATGGGCGGGGAAGTCATCGCATATCTGAAGAAGTTCGAGAACGAACTTGTGAAGATCATCAGGGGAGGACTTGAGCCCGGCTCGACTATAGGGCTGCACACCCACGAGACGAACAGTGAGATTATTTACATAGTAAGCGGGAAAGCCGACTTCATCTATGACGACAGTACCGAATCCGTCGGAGCGGGCGGCTGCCATTATTGTCCGAAAGGGCACAGCCATTCCATGATAAACAACGGGAATGAAGACCTGATCTTCTTCGCGACAGTACCGGAGCAGTAGAACATATTACCGCAAAAAAAATTAAAATACACTGTGAATATGAAAAAGCAGGGGCCGCCGATAAGCCCCTGCTTTTATCGTGTTTCTAATCAGGCCCTGGCAGAGATAATGACAGATCTAATAAACTAGCATTGCAGCTTTCCTGCAGGCCTGATCTGATGCCTTGTAAGTCTAACCACGATGCCCAGCTGCTTTTCATATCGGTCGGTAAACCTGTCGTCTCTGCTTTCATCATTAAGGTAACAGACTGATGATCTTAAAATCTTGCATTTTTGTAATATTTATGGTATTTTTGTATAAGAATTTTAGTTTAACTTATAATTAGCACCTTTTGTAATAGTTTCAGCATAGAAACAACATTCAGTGTGAAGATAAACGCATAAAAGCAACGGAAAGGACAACGAAGAAGAATGAAGTCCAAAGTCGTAGAGATAGCAAAAACTCTTAATAATCTGACTTCCATAACTACAAGATGCTACAGGAACGGCAGGAGAATAGCTTATTACTCTTCATCCACAGACCTGAAAGGCATAAAGGATTCTTTTGCTCCATATAAGCCGGAGATGAACAACTTCAAAGCGCCAATCGGATGCGTCACCACGATATCCGGCTTCGTATTCGGCTTCGTTAAAAACGGAGACGAGAGCCTTGTACTCGGTCCGGTCAAGAAACTCCCGACCACTATGAGCGTACTGGAAACTGCCGCCGGCAAGCTGGATCCGTCCGGCAGGTACAGGGATGCTCTGATAACCGCGCTGAGAGACTGCCCCAAGCTGTCTGTTTATTCCCTGATACCTCTGATCGCTGAAGCTTACGAGCTCCTCAATTTTGATAAGTATCCGGGCAGTGACAAAACCACAGCGCTCGTTTCTTCCACTGTTATCGACATAACATTTTACGACGGCTCCATCGGCGACCTGAACAGCCACACTCAGTCTCTCAGCTCCATGCTTGAGAATCTGATACAGGAAGGAGACTTCGACGCCGTGCAGGAATGGATGTCCATAAACTTGGGAGTGCATTTCTATGCCGAAGTAACTGATGATATGTTGAGAAACACAAAAGACAGCTTCATTCTGGCATCGACTCTGTACAGTCAGGCTGCTTCAAACGGCGGCCTTGAACGAAGCTACATCCTGCCTTTGCTTCTTGAAGCTGTAAAAGCTGCCGAGAAGATGAATGACCCGGCTGAGATAGGCAAGCTTCAGAGCAGCCTGGCACTCCGTTTCGCGAAAGACGTCAGCGAAAACAGAAGGCTACACACGTCAAGACTGGTCAGGAGAACCGCTCAGATAATACAGCGCGACATTTTCAAGCCTGTCAGAGTTGCCGATATCGCCGATGAGCTGGAAGTGAGCCGCGGATATCTTTCAAACAGTTTCCGCGAGCAGACCGGCATGACTCTGAAAGATTACATAATCAAGATGAAGATACGCGAAGCGAAAGGTCTCATAGGGAATTCGAACAAAACTCTTATCTCGATAAGCACAGCGCTCGGTTTCAGCTCGCAGAGCCACTTCACCCGGGCGTTCAAAAAAGAGACCGGCATGACGCCGAAAGAATACGGCGAAAGGACGCCTGCAGGAAGACCTGCTGAAATGTGACGTACTTCCGCCGCTGCCGCTGACAGCAAAAACTGCCAGAATCATTTGATCAGTTATAAATGCTCTATGAGATGGATCCTCCTTATCGGGAAGTTCCCTCTCATCATGTCGAGCCGGAGACCGTTGTACATCAGTGCCGCACCTGACACAGTGACGTCAGTCCCCGCAATATGATAAGTCATGTCAGGATCCAGTCCGTCCGGCCTGATCAGCTGGAACGGCGCGTTTGCTTCTACCGACAGTGCCGCAACGAAAACGAAAGCTTCGCTCTTGTCATCCGATACGAATTCCCACGCCTGGAAATCCAGCGATGGTAATTTCTCAGCGCTGAATCTCGAAGGATCCGCTCCGCCTATGTTCAGCCTGTAATAGCTGCCGCTCTGTATGACTTTCCTGTAGATACGGTATTCTCTTATTTCCTGCCGTATCTCTTCTTTTTCTTCTTCCGTGAGTTTTGACGGATCGAGCTCATATCCGAACGTGCCTGACATCGCGACCGCCGCCCTTGTCTCTAGTGGCGCACTTCTCCATGTAAGCTGGTTCGGCGACTCAGACACATGGCTGCCTATGGCGCTTACCGGATAGCCGTAGGCTGTACCCCTCTGTATCTTCAGCCTGTTGATCGCATCTGTATTGTCGGAGCCCCAGATCTGAGGACAGTAGAAAAGCATTCCTGCGTCGAACCGTCCGCCGCCGCCGCAGCATCCCTCGATCATAACGTCCGGGAAAGCTTTGGTCACTCTGCCGAGCAGTTCGTACATTCCGAGTACGTATCTGTGCGAGACCTCTCCCTGCCTGTCCTCCGGAAGAGCATTGGAATAGAGATTATCCAGTCCCCTGTTGTTGTCCCACTTCACATATTCTATATTGGCGCTGCTCAGTATGTCACTTATACAGCCGAAAAGATAGTCTCTTACATCTTTCCTCGTCATATCGAGCACGAGCTGGTTCCTCGCCATGACCGGCTTTCTGTCCGGATCCGCCAGCGCCCATTCCGGGTGTGCTCTGTAAAGGTCTGAATCCTCTGATATCATCTCCGGCTCCATCCAGATACCGAATCTCAGGCCCTTCTCATTTATCTTCTTTACGAGCTCAGGCAACCCGCACTTTATCTTATCCTTGTTCACATACCAGTCGCCGAGTCCCGAGTTATCGCTGTCACGCTTTCCGAACCATCCGTCGTCCATTACGAGCATTTCGATCCCGAGGTCTTTCGCTCCGTCGGCAAGCTCGAGCATCTTCTCATCGTCAAAATCCATATAGCATGCTTCCCAGCTGTTCAGGAGCACCGGCCTCTCGGCATCCAGATACTTACGGTCGATTACATTTTCTCTTATTATCCTGTGGAACTGCCTGGACAGATCCCCCAGGCCTTTGCCTGAAAACGAAAGAATGACCTCCGGCGCCTGGAACGAATCTCCCGGCGTGAGCTTCCAGCGGAATTCGTCTCCATTCACCCCGGTAACCAGTCTTACGCTCCCCGTCTGATCCTTCTCTATCTCTGTCTTGTGGCTTCCGGAATACATGAGCATATATCCGTAGCAGTTACCGTGATCTTCACCTGCGTCATGGTCGCAGATTATGACGAAAGGATTGTGGTGGTGGCTGCTTATACCTCTTCCTGACTCAACCGAGAACACCCCGGTCGGAACCGGCAGCCTCTCCGGCTGACGCTCCATGCAGTGCCTTCCGTGGAAGTGGATTATATCAAAATCACCATACTGATGATCTACGCACATAGAAGCCGCTTTGTTCAGGAAAACGGTGCTGTCAGAATCGTTAACGATCTTCGCAGTCCTTTCGATAACGTCTTTATCGCTGAAGACAGTATATTTCAATTCTGCCGCGATATCTGACACGCTGTCACGCAGGACGATAGTGAGTGTTTCATCTCCGGAGGCATCTTCGTCCGCCCTGACATAAGGAAGGCCTTCCGGCTCATACACACCTTTCTCTATGCGATAGCTCTCATACCTCAGATCTGCAGTCCTGCTTCCGTCCTTTGTTTCAGTGATGACTGAGCAGACCCTGTGATCTCCTGTACCGTGACAACTGTACTCCTGGGGGATCGTATCAAAAGAATATCCTCTGTCCAGTTTCTTTTCATATGGATTTCCGGAGAATCCTCTGTCACATCCTGCCTGAAGAAAAGTCAGATCCTTATCCGGGACTGACGGGCCATAGTAAAGATGACGTAGACAGCCTGTGTCGTCAGCTTTTATCATGTATGTGCTGTGCTTCGTATTCAGAATGAAGATCTTGTCTTTCTCGTTGTATTCTATGCTCATTTATCGTTCCTCTCAGGCATTACACGGCGCATCCCGTGACTATGATTATTCGGTGCCGGCAATGATTTATCTGTATATTCAGAATACCACAAAGCCTCGCTGTCTGTACACAAAAAAGACGGGACTATTGCCCCGTCTTCTGATTATTTGCCCGTTTGCGCATTAGAGTGCTCTGCACTCGCAAGACGCACTTCTTATGGATAATATATAATCATGGTGCGTCTTATTCTGCTCCAATCGGCTTCATGACAGGGAACAGCTGGACGTCTCTGATCGTCGCGCTGTCTGTAATGAGCATCACCAGACGGTCGATCCCGATTCCGATTCCGCCTGTAGGAGGCATTCCTACTTCCAGGGCATTTACGAAGTCTCTGTCCATAGGATGTGCTTCATCATCGATACCGAGATCAAGCTCTCTCTGCTGCTCAGCAAATCTCTCGTACTGGTCGATCGGGTCGTTCAGCTCTGAGAATGCGTTTGAAAGCTCCCAGCCGTTGATATACGCCTCGAACCTTCTTGTGATCCTTGGATCCTTCGGGTCCTTTTTGGCGAGCGGTGAAATGTCAACAGGATGTCCTGTCAGGAACACCGGTCCGTCGAGAAGTCCCGGATAATCTTCGCAGTAATCGTCGAACATCTCGGCGATGATCTTGCCGCGTGTCCAGTCTTTCACTTCATCAGGATCCATGCCGTATTCTATGGCTGCTTTTCTTGCCTCTTCATCAGTCTCGATCTGACTGAAGTCGATCTTTGTGATCTCGCTTACGGTCTCAGTCATGTCGATCTTCTTCCATGGCGGAGTCACGTCGAACTCTTTGCCTTCATATCTGATGATCGGACTTCCGTTCACTGCCATGGCGCACTTGTACGTGATCTGCTCCATGAGCTCTTCCATGCTTTCCAGATTTCCGTATGCCTGATAGCATTCCATGGATGTGAACTCAGGGCTGTGATTCTTGTCCATTCCTTCGTTTCTGAAGACTTTACCCATCTCATAGACTCTGTCGAGACCTCCTACGATGAGCCTCTTCAGCTCAAGCTCGAGAGAGATCCTCAGGCGGAGATCAAAGTCCAGCGCATTATGGTGTGTGTTGAACGGCCTTGCGTTCGCACCGCCGGCAATAGTCTGGAGAACAGGTGTCTCGACTTCAAGGAAGCCATAGTCGTCCTCGAGTACCTTACGTACAGTGCTGATGATCTTTGCTCTGTCTCTGAACGTCTTGCGGACATCTTCATTCATGATCAGGTCTACATAGCGCTGTCTGTAGCGGAGGTCCATATCCTTCAGGCCATTCCATTTCTCAGGAAGCACCTGGAGGGATTTTGTAAGAAGAACGAGCTTCTTCACGTGGATCGAGATCTCTTCTGTCTTGGTCTTGAACACAAAGCCCTTAAACCCTACGATATCGCCGATGTCGTATTTCTTGAACCACTGATATTCCTCAGGACCGATGTCGTCTCTCTGGACATAGCACTGGATCTGACCCTGCTTGTCCTGAATGTGGAAGAACGAAGCCTTACCCATGACACGCTTGCTCATGATACGGCCGGCCATGGACACCTCTTCGCCGTCCAGAGCTTCGAAGTTCTCCTTTACGTCCATGCTGTGCGCTGTCACGTCCCATGTCTCAATGACATACGGGTTTCTTCCGGCGTCTACGAGCATCTTCAGCTTATCACGGCGGATCTGCCTCTGCTCGGAAAGCTGTACTTCCTCAAGCTTCTTGAGCTCTTCGTCCGCGGCTGACTTTACTGCTTCTGCAACGTCGTCTACTGCAGCGGCTGCCGACGCGGCTGCTTTGGCAAAATGCTCTTTTGCTGCTTCAGCGTGCTCTTTGATTTCCTCGTTACTCATTTCCTAGTCCTCTTTTTTTGATTCCTCTATCCTGGTTACTCTGAAGTGACGGAGTCCGCTTGGTACCGTTACCTCGACCTCGTCTCCTACCGCCTTGCCGTTGAGGGCGCTTCCGATAGGTGATGAGCTTGAGATCTTAGGCGGCTGTGCGAACGGATCCACGTCTACTCCGACGATAGCGAATGACATCTCCTGATCTGCGTCAAGGTCCTGTACCGTTACTGTAAGTCCAAGTCCGACCTTGCTTGTGTCGATGCTGACTACTACAGCGTTTCTGATCTTCTCTTCAAGAGCCTGCAGCTCTTCATGGAATTTCGCTTCGTTTTCTTTCGCCGCGTCATATTCGGCGTTCTCAGAAAGGTCGCCGTATGAACGTGCTTCTCTCAGCGCGTCAGCGATCTCCTTCTGCTTTACCTTGACCATCTCAGAATACTTGGCCTGGAGTTTATCAAACTCCTCCTGGGTCATCTGGTTGTCTTTCAAATCGTTTTCAGGCATTTGTTATATTTCTCCTTTATATAAAACTAAACAAACAGCTTTTGCCGGGGTCTCCTCGTCAAATGCCGTTCGCCCAAAATTGTACTACTCCGGCCCACCTATGTCAAGAAAAAGCCTACTTATATTCTATACGCACATTGCGGCTCGCGGTGACGAACACCATAGCCGCGTAGTCTATCGCAAATCCAAGTACGTCGCCGACCCTGAGCGGCCTCTCCGCGTCTTCAACATCGAGTATCGTGTGGTCGCTTGATGCGCCTACAACAGTGATCCCAGCCTCCAGCGGAGTGATCTCCTGCTCGTTTCCGTAGTCTACCTTGCCGCACGCAGCGATCGCTCTCATACGGTCCCCGCGGTCGATGTATTCAGGCATGTGCCCGAAGGCATCGCGGCCGATCGTTCCTGACGGATATGTCGGCTTGCGCTTCAGCTCGATTATCTCCATCTTCAGACGGAAGATATCGTCGTGCAGAAAACTCAGATCGCAGCCATAGAACAGCGGAAGGTCATGCGCGAGAAGTATTCCTTCGCCAATTCTCAGGTGATTTATCCTCTCAGGGATATCGCCGTCCAGCACTCTCATCAGGGTCGAAGTCGCGCCGCCTGAGATGATATCGAGCTTCCGTCCTATCGCCTTCTCCACCGCTTCAGCCTTAGCCACGAATTCGTCCAGCTTATCTCTCGTCGGAAGTATCGAGCCATAGCATCCCACATTCATTCCTACGCCGGCAAGCTCCAGCCCGTCCAGCTCATTTTCTACCATCAGTGCGGCTTCCGTCAGTTCTTCTTCTCCGACAAAGCCCTCTCTGAGATCGCCCATCTCAGCCATCAGGATCACTTTATGTATCTTCCCCTGACGGACCGCCTCTTCACTCTCGGCACGAAGCACTTCTGTCTCGCTCTCAAGCGAATAGTCACAGTATCTTACTATATCAGGGACTTCACTCAGCATGGGGATGCGGATCATCAGAGTCGGCTTGTCGATCCCAAGCGTCTTTATGTCCATGATCTGCTCGATCCTGGACGACCCGATCATATTTACGTCGCTTTCACCGTAGACCTTGATAAGCTCAGAAAGCCCGTTCATACCTTTGATGACTCCGGCCACAGAAATACCCCTTGCGGCACATCTGGAAATGACTTCCCTGATGTTATCCGCAAGCTTACTCTTATCTATCTCAAGTACAGGATATTTATGTTCGCTCATCCGTCCTCCTCTGCGAGGGCAGGGACGTTTCCCCCCTGCGCAGGTTTGCGATGGTAGGGACGTTTCGCACCTTAGCTTGTTTGCGAGGTTGGGCAACGTCCCCACCATAGC
>CAYMBU010000044.1:0-12256 GCA_964388765.1 uncultured Eubacterium sp. | reverse complement strand
CGCGTCACAGGTTGGCAGATCGCATTCAATGACAAGACCGGTGAGAGTCCGGGACTGACTTACACTAGCCGTATCCGGAGCTGACCTGCTCCGTCAAGTCGGTACAGTTAGCCATAGATCATCCAGACACCAGTGTTGAATGTCTGAAGGTTACGCGCGTGTCCAACCGGCGGAAGGGCGCCTGGTTTACTGCACAGTCATCTTAGACCAGAGATGAGTGCATATAGACCCTTGGTTAGCGTGTAACTTACAGGCATTCATTTTTATTACCAGAAACAGCTGGCGAGGGTGATCATTATGGGAAGAGTATTTGACAAGAACAAACGGTATGGCACGAGAGATCCCGAGGAGTGCAGGCGTCTCATCCGGTTACTCAGGGACCGTGAGAAAGAGCTTGGCAGAAAGCCGAAGAAGCAGGATATGACCGGTAAGGAAGTCGGAGCGATCAAGAAGTGCTTCGGCAAGTGGTGCTATGCGCTGGAGGCGTCAGGCATCCAGGTACCGTCAGAAGCTACGCTCGAGAGACGCCAGGCGAAAAAGGATAAATGGGCGAGGCGGCACAGAGCGTCGAAGGAGCGCCGTAAGCTCAGGAACAGAGTCCCGGAGAGCACAGAGACAGAATAAGGAAACGTTCGGGTTCATATCTGGAAGCGGCGAAAAACTGACGTGTATTCACATAATTCCGCGGAAAAAGTGTTGGGACACCACAATACAGCATTTACCGAGTTTAAAGGGGCTCTTGCTGAGCAGTATGTGCTGCAGGAGCTGATGGCGGCAGGCAGAGTTAAGCTCTATTACTTCACCACAGAAAAATCAGCATATGAAGTAGATTTCCTTTATCAGGACAGATCCGATGTGATCCCGGTTGAGGTGAAAGCTGAAACGAATCTGAGAGCCAAAAGTCTGAAATACTACGTCGAGAAATATAAGCCACGTTATGCTGTAAGGATATCCATGAGCTCTTATATAAAGCAGGACTGGCTGATCAACGTTCCGCTCTATGCAGCTTCGTGCTTACCGGATGTTGAATAATACTCTTGACATCAGTGCTTTACCGCATTAAAATTAAGATAACTTAATAAATAAGTCCTATGTCCAAGAGAATCATCTCGGTCAAAAGAGGAATCAGGAGAGGTGCCTGAGCTGTCCCGCAACTGTGTTTGGAGCCACGCCCCATAAGCCAGGAGACTTACATAGGATGTTAATGATGTTTTAGGCTAAGCGAAAGACTATGGCCGGACTATAGCAGAGTTATTCGGGCTGCAGCAGTGATTGCTGTAGCCTTTTTATGTTGTAAAATCTGCGGGGTGTCACACAGCCTGAGGATGTTAAGTGGTGATTGAAGATCAGTTACTGTTGTTTGATTGTGAAAGCCATTTTTTCAGGAGGTGAGTCCGATGGACTAGTTGGTTGATGGTTGGATGAAGCAGGATGCCGATCAAAGCCATCACGGGCAGGCAGGGCATCAAAAGGAGCACATGCGCAGGGGGCGCAGAAAAGGGAATTAGGACATGAAAACAGTACTCATTTAGACAATCTAGAAATGGAGGTAAGAAAGATGAGTAAGAATATAAGAAGACTGACAATACTGCTCGCAGCGGTATGTGTGATGATGATCATGGCAGTACCAGCGTTTGCTGATACATTAAATGGCAAAGGAACAGGTTATTACCCGTTAAGCAGCAGAACTATTCCAACATATTCAACAACG
Source organism: uncultured Eubacterium sp. (assembly GCA_964388765.1). Lineage (GTDB taxonomy): Bacteria > Bacillota > Clostridia > Peptostreptococcales > Anaerovoracaceae > Aminicella. The sequence continues at coordinate 10,545 of CAYMBU010000044.1, read as the reverse complement.
GATAGTATTACAGTAAAAGTAGTTGTTCAAAGCAAAAAATATAACAGCCAGGATAATGGCCCATTAAATATAGTTAGAACTGTAACCCTTACAGGGAGTACAGCATATACAGTTCGTGATGTTATGCTTCAGTTCAATACCAATTCAGCTACAATCTATGCATGTGATAATAATGATACATTGATTACCTCAAGTTCTCAAAGAGTCGAAGCGTTTAAAAATGGGTCAAAGATCTATAAGTATTTGTTCTGGGAGCATGTTGATGGAGTTCCTGGTCTTGAACCAAATGAAAGAATTCCTGTTGATGGATGGATGTTCAGAGTTAATGGAAAGAGCCCTGTTAAAAATATGACAGGTTATTATGGCGGTCCAGAAGGCGCACTTGTCCATGAAACTTATGTGATGGATGGTGATGTCATATTCTTTTATTATGATATGCCGTTTGAAATAAACAACGTAGATTATGGGACTTTATTCTTGGCAGCAGATACTAAGTACACTGCGCCAATTCCTCCAAGTACTACGGGTACGTTAGAAGTTCAATTACAATCTACACATGATAATCATTGCAACAGTCAGGGACAATGGGTGTTCTACAATTTCCAGGATTACGCGCCAGGATCAACTAAAACAGCATATATTTATGATTCAAGTTTCAGCTCAGTGGGTACTGTGAGTTTGGATTCAAATGGATATGGTACACTTGGCACTACTTTAAGCCCAGGTAAATATTATGTAAAGGTTATTAATTTGCGTACATTTAAATCGGTAACAGCACATAACTCAGAAACCGGAACCACAACCGCAACACGCAGTTTACTGAATACTACTGATGTGTATGACCAATTTATCGTACCTGCAGCATAAATATAATACGAGAGTAAGGTGATAGATTATGATTTTCAATGCAATCAAATGCAATAGTAAACATCTCCTCTCCATACTGCTGATTCTAGTACTTATATTAGGAATGTTTAATGTTGAAATATATTCATATGCTGACCAGAATGGTCAGTATAATCAGTATGATACTATTCCGGTAGATGAATTTGGAACGGAAGGGGAGTTAGTAAAAGCTGAACTGTGTACTGTAAATGCATATGATTTCAATACTGATACAAATAAAGAATACTCGTTCTATCTAGTCAAAGTACCATATGGTACTAAAGAAGTAAGGTTTTATGATAGTGATACCAGTGATTACTATACATTAAATACAGAAGATCTTGATGCTTTGGATAGGAAAAATATCGGTACTAAAGACGATGGATGGTGGACGATAAAAACATCAGATATGTATGATGGAAATGTTGTTGATTGGAGCGGTTACAGTTGGCTATATGCATTGGAACAGGCAGATTGCTATTGTGAAGAAGCTACCTACTATGAATTGTGGAATGATGATAACCCTAATAAGGAAAAATCTCACTTCTTTATTCAGGCAGGTGATGAAAATAGTCCGCTGGATGTACTTGCTTGTAACAACGATTGGGATGAATGGTTAGGCTCAGGTTCATACTTCTTGGATGAAGATAATGCAGGAGAAATCAGACTTCAGTTAGGAGCTGGGAAAAGAGTACAAATAATAAATGATACTACACAGAAAGTGTGGTATACGATTGATGGTTCGGATCCTACTTTAAGCGAATCTGCGATTGAATACTCTCCCGAGGAGCCACTAATTATTACTAAAGCATGCACAGTTAAGGCGGCAGCCAAAGTGTCAGATGTCGTCTGGGGACCGGTTTGCTGTTTTGAATGTGAAGTCCCCTGTTCAGCACCTGACTTTACCCCAACTGGGGGATCTTTTTATGCTCCATTTGATTTAACTATAGATAGTGTTACGGAAAATGCGAATATCTATTATACTATAGATGGTTCAGAACCTGTAGATGAAGAATCTGGTGGAATAAAAGATACTGCAAAAGAGTATGAAGAGCCTGTTCATATTGATGAAGATACTGTTGTCAAAGCAGTTGCTGTAAATTCAGAGGGAACCGTCAGTAAAGTTACGACATCAGAGTATCATCTTTCTACTGGCATAAAAGTTGATATCGATGGAGACGATCAAGGCGTGTGGGCGAAGGAATATTATGAACACGTCAATAAAACCGATGAGGCAAGACTGATCATTACTCCGTATGGTCATTCGAAGTGCAAGGTAATAGTATCAGTTGCTGAAGGTGCTGTTCTTAAACTTGGCGATAAGGAAATAACCAGAGAAACAACAGGTGAGCATGCGGATAAGTATGTCCTTGAGCTTGATGTCTTGGAAAATGCAAAAGAAGTAGATCTGGGCTACGAAAATATTATTACTGTAACGAATGGCACAGTAAGTGATAAGTATACAATATACTGTGTTGCATCTTTGTTCGATGATGTTCCGGATGCGGTAGTTGACTATTTGGCGCCAGCTTCACAATATACTAATGGAAGTTGGTATGGGGGTATGCCTACAAAAACACTAATTTGTAAAGCAGGGTATCGTTATGGTGTATCACTTGGTAATTTCGGCGGTTACATCACATGGTATTACAAAGATGGAATTAAAGATGATCCGAATAATCCATACGGCGTTGATTTCATCGTCTTTGGCAATTCATTTGATGGATCTAATGAGGCAGCAGAACCAGGGAACATCCTGGTATCAGACGACAAGGAGCACTGGTATACACTTGCTGGATCTCTGCATTATGATGAAAGCGCGATCTGGGATCAGAAGGTAACATATACACCTGATGATGATGGTGGATGGCACTACAAATATGCACACTATAAGTTTGAAGGGACTATCAATGAGGAGAATACATCAAGATTCGCATTTCCTCAGGCATTCCATTATCCTTTACATACTGATCAGGATGACTTCACATCATTTACAACCAAAGGAACAATGCTGATTCCAACGGATGGAATAAATCAGTTTGGTAATGTAAGGCCTCCATACCCTGCATTCGGATATGCAGACGTAGGCTATGGAACAGGTGATGATCCAGAAAATGATTATAGGTTTACTAATGAATCGTCAAATCCATATGGTGGACTTATAAGGGCTGAAGAATACTCTGACAGACTGACTACTGACCGTGAAGGAGATCCTTGTGATATTGCATGGGCTGTAGATGAAAATGGTAACCCGGTACAACTTGATGAGATCCATTACATCAAAGTACAGACGGCGAACTTCATTGATAATGGTGCTATAGGTGAGAAATCTACAGAAGTAAACGGTATGCGTATAGCTAAGCCTGCTTCTTCAGACGTAGGCACTACTGCTGCTCCGGCTTCCATCAAGATCGATGGCAGCGCAGTAGATCTTACTCCGGATAAGGTAGTCAATGTACCTGTTAGCGGAGTATTCGATATCGTAGTTGATGCACCTGAAGACGCCAACGTATACATCAACAGCCTCAAGAGCCACACAGCGTATATGCAAGAAGCTCCTCGCAGCATTGTGAGAGTCATCGTACAGGAAGGCGAGAAAGAGCCTTTGATTTACTACTTCAAGATCAACCAGACAGCTGATTCCAAGACGGTCACCAAGGTAACCCTTGATCCGGGAAAGGGACTCCTCTGGGATAAGGAGAAAGTAGACTGCTACTTCGACGAGGATACTTTTGCTCATGCTGAGGATGGCAAGATTGCGCTTCCAGAAGCAACGCCTGCAAATAACAAATACGCGTTCCTAAACTGGTACGACAATGATAATGAGACGCAGACATACGCAGAGCTTCAGGCAACCGACTTAAGCGGAACAGACATCACACTCTGCGCCAAATTCGCAAAGGCGTCAGACGTCAAGGCAGCCAAAGAAGTCATCGAGATGGTCGAAGCACTTCCTGAGGCAGCAGACGTGAAAGGAACAGATTCAGCGGCTATCTCTGAAGCAAGAGAAGCATACGACGCGCTTTCCGACGAAGCCAAGGCACTCGTAAGCGAAGAGCTGATAAACAAGCTTGAAGCTCTTGAAGCAGTTATCTCAGGTAAGGTCGAGGCAATGATCGACGCACTCCCTGCTCCGTCTGAAATAACTGAAGACGATGCCGAAGCTGTAAAGGCAGCAAAAGAAGCATATGAGGGATTGAGCGCTGCAGATAAAGCTAAGATCAGCGATGCCAAGACATCCAAGCTGTTCCAGGCTGCCGCGGCTGTATATCAGGCTGAGGCAGAAGCCGCGGAGGCTAAGGTAGAGACTCTTGAAGGGCAGGTGGCTTCACTTCAGGCAGAGGCAGCCGCAGCTGCCCAGAAGGTAGCTGAAGCAGAAGCCAAGCTGAAGGAACTGGAAGAGTCCGGCGAGGCCAATAAGGAAGCCATCAAGAAGGCTCAGGAAGAACTGGAGGCGGCCAAGAAGGAGATGGCTGATGCGGAAAGCAAACTGAAGAAAGCAGAGGAGGATCTTGCTGCTGCTGAGAAGAAGGCAAGCGACGCTGAGACAGCTGCAAAACAGGTAGCAGACAGCTATGAGGAAGAGCTTGCGCTGATCAAGGCACAGAATGCTATCCTGAAGAAGACCGTAAAGAAACTTAAGGCGAAAGCCAGGAAGAAGAGCGCGCTCGTTTCATGGAAGAAAGTCGGTAAAGGCTTCACATATGAAGTATACCGCTCGACGAACCCGACCAGGTCATTCAAGAAAGTGAAGACAACCAAGAAGCTTAAGGTAACAGTAAAGAAGCTGAAGAAAGGTAAGACATACTACTTCAAGGCGAGAGCATTCAAGAAAGTAGGCGGAAAGAAAGTCTACACAGGCTGGAGCAACATTGCTAAAGCCAAAATCAGAAAATCGTAACGTTGATTTCCCGGGGCGCAGGATATCTGCGCCCCGGGGTGTAATGATTCAGGAGTGAAAGCCAGATGAAAAGAGGAATAAGGACAGCAGCTATAGCGGTTTTGATCCTCATAGTGTCAAGTATAGGTGCTGCAGCGTGTTTTGCCGCTGACGACGCGGAAAACCCTGTGACCATGACGGTATATGTAACACTTTCAGACGACAGCGACTTTCTGAGAGGCCGCGACGGTAAGGTCATGGCACATGTGCCGATCACGGTGAGCTACTTCGACCTCAAGGATTACGGCCTGGAGGATTTTTACCGTCTGGATGACGACGACAACGTGATCAAAAGCCCGACGGTGCTGCACCTTCTTATCAAGATGGTGGAGCAGTATTACGCGGGCCGGACGCTGGGGCCTGAAGACATGCACAGCAGCATGATAGATATAACAGGAGCTCCGAAAAGTCTCTGGATCAATCATCTCCTGGGACACGACGGTAACCTCATGTATTTCGTGAACCACTCATATCCGCTGATGTCGGCAAGGTGGGGCGCGACTGCGGACTATATACTGCTCAGCCCGGGAGACGAGATAGATCTCGCGATGTATACCGACTGGACGTTCTACAACAATTCGGCATTCCTGTATTTCGAGAGGACCGAGGTGAATGGGTGGACCGGTCAGGACGTCAGGCTGAAGCTGCTTGCGAAGCCGACTTCGATAGTGAACGACGGTATCGACACTGGAAGCTTCGTCATGCCGAATGAGCCGATCAGGTACAGTAAAGACTATGGACGCACGTGGACTGCGGCAGAGGAAACGTCGAGGGCAGACGGAGTGGTCTCGCTTCCGCTTAAGGAACCGGGCACATATTATGTTGCGACAGGGCCGGCGCACGCCAATTACAAGGACGCGGCGCCTGCGATATGCGTCGTGAACGTGCAGGAGGGCGACGGGCCTGCGCCTCCGCCTGACCAGGAAGCAGAAGATCGGGCTGCCGCTGTGCAGTCGGCACAGGCTCTGTTGTCTGAGACCGCGCCGGCTCTGGAAAAAGAGTCAGAATACGGCGAAGCCTGCTTCGCTGCTTTCAAAGAAACATACGAGGCGCTGTCCGCAATGGTCGAGGACGCTTCGGCGAAATCAACGGATATCTTCAAAGCTGTCTCAGCGCTTCGCGAGGCGTACGATGCCCTGAAGACCAAAGCAGAGGAGCTGGCGGAAGCGAAGACTGCCGCGGTGACTGAGGTCTCTGAATATAAAGTGCTTTCAGATTACCGCGAAACAGAGCAGGAAGTACTTAAAGGCATCGTATCTGACGCTGTGGCTGCGATAGAGGCTGCTGATACAGTTGCAGCGGTCGAAGCGAAAGTGACTGAAGCCAAGGCCGCGATGGACGAGTTGAAGACCGCGGCTGAGCTCGATGAAGAAGAGCGCGTAGCCAGAGAATCTGCGGAGAAAGCCAGAGCGGCTGCCGTCAGGACTTCACGGGAGCTTCTGGAAGAAGCTTCACAGTATGCAGGGAAGAGTTCCGTGTATACGGTCAAGAGCTACAAGGCTTTTGACAGCGCCAGGAAGGCGCTCGAGGAACTGATAGGAGACAGTGGGGCTGCCGGGGACAGTGCTTCCGGAGCCGCCGGGTCAGAAGGCAATGCTATCGGATCGGCCGGGGACAGCGCTTCCGGATCGGCCGGATATGGTGCTTCCGAATCTGCCGGGACGCCTGAGGACAGCGATCCTCTGGATCCGGCATATGCAGAAAAGACGCAGAAGATCGACAGCGCGAGGGTAGCCCTCAAGACCGCGATGCTTCTTCTGAAGAAGAAAGCCGCTCAGCCGATGAAAGTAAGCGCCGCGGGGCAGAAGACGTTCAAAGCGAGCATGCTCAAGAAGAGCGCCAAGACGTTCAAGGCAGTGACAGTAAGCGGCGCAAAAGGGGCAGTAACATATAAAGTCAGCGGAACGGCAGCATCGAAGAAAGTGCTTTCGTTCAACAAGAAGACCGGGAAGGTCACGGTAAAGAAGGGCACTAAGAAGGGGTCTTATTCTATTAAGGTCAAGGCAGCCGCAGCCGGGAACGGCAATTACCTTGCCGGAAGCAAAACTGTGACAATAAAAGTCAGAGTGAAATAGACCGAAGCTATAAGAAATGAAAACAGCCGGGGCGGCACTGATGGCGCTGCCCCGGCTGTTGCTGATAACCGTTGGAAGCCATTGCACTGTGCAGGTATATAATGCGGAATGCAGAATAAGGATTTTGATCCGGGAATGCCGAAGTCAAAAAAAGGTCGTACAGCGATGATTTCGATCTGGCCGGTATATTTATCAAAGTCGCACGTAAAGTGGTTTTATACAAATTCCACCAAAATAGATCAAAAGCAATACAAATCAGCAAAAATAATTCTATTTGTATAAAGTCAAGGCAAAAAAACATGGCAAAAAGGCCTCTTTGCCATACAAATTTCCAGGGATATCAAGAAAAACAAGACACATCAAAGAAAAATCTCATATTTGTATTATCAAACCTGATCCCGCAACATGTAAACATCATAGTCACCCGTCGATTCACGAAATATTTTAGACAAGAGACTACCGGTGCAGCATAATATGTCTGGATTTGCCCTTGCGGTCAAGCTGTGGTATAATCCCTTTGTGTTTGTATTGGGGTTTGAGAAGCCGGGGAAGACGCGGCGTGTTTTATAGCGCTGTGCATAACAGTACGGTAGCGCCATGTTGTGCATGATAGTGCGGCAGCGCATTGCTGTGCATAACAGTGCTGAAGCACCATGTTATGCGGAACAGTGCGGAAACGCAGTGCGCTGTGTAATGGCTTTGATAGATACAGGGGGACATATATATGAGAAGTAAAAAAGGCAAAGAGTGGGAGCGGCAGCAGATGGAGTCCAGGTACGGAAGCGACCGTGCCTACAGGGCGTACAGATCGTCTGCGAGGTCAATGAATCCGAAGTTCCTGCTCTTCAGTAAGATATGGGCAGTGGTATACATCGTACTTCTTGCTCTTTTTATTTTCACTCTGTTTATGGCAGACATACTGCCGCTGGTCGTGCTGATCCCGCTGGCAGTCATTCTCGTGATCGCGAGCTTTTTCCTGATCCCTGAGCTTCTGCTGGACAATATCAAGAAGCACCGCAAGATAATCGCGGTCGTAATCGCAACAGTGCTCATTCCGATCTTTGCTTACGGGGCGATCGGGCTCGGCAGCGTGGCAGGGTTTTTCTCGGCGATAACCGGGAACAGCAGCGAGACGATGACGTTCTATGTCGTGACGCAGAAAGGCAGCCAGCTCGAGGAGATCAAACAGATCGAGGGCCACGTGGTTGGTTCGTATCTCAGCGAGGAGCCGGTGTACATGGCGGCGCAGAAAAAGCTCGCTGGAAAAGTCGCGGTCGAGTTTCAGAGCAATTCCAGCATAAAAGACATCGCAAGCTCAACGCTTTCGGGCGGTTATGAGACATCGCTCCTCAGCAAGCCGCATTACGACACGCTTACAGACCAGGTCGACGGCTTCAAAAAAGGAACGAAGATACTGTATAAGTTCAAGATCAAGCTGGACGAGGCGGACCTTGCCAAGCGCGTGAACGTCACAAAAGAACCGTTCAATATCTATATAAGCGGCCTGGATGTATCCGGGACTATCGACGTTACGTCTCGTTCAGACGTGAACATGATAATGACGGTCAACCCGAAGACGCACAAGATCATGTTGACATCGATCCCGCGTGACTCCGTGATACACATGAACGAGAAGGGCGGGGCAACAGACAAGCTCACGCACACCGGTATCTACGGTATTGCGTGCTCGCTCGGCGCGATCGAAGACCTCACGGGGCTTGACATGAACTATTATGTGAAGGTCAATTACACGACTGTCGAAAAGGTCATCGATTCGATCGGCGGTATCGACGTGAAGTCGGACTACGAATTCGACACACACGGAATGAAGGCGAAATATCATTTCAAGAAGGGCAAAAACCATCTGGATGGCAAGCACGCTCTTGCGTTCGCGCGTGAGAGAAAGTCGTTCCCGGACGGCGACATCCAGAGGAACCGCAACCAGGCTAAGGTCATGTCTGCGATCCTGAAGAAGTGCACCTCCAGCCGGACGATAATGCTTAACGCGACGAGTATCCTGAACAACACCAAGGACTACATGCAGATAAACATGACGGAGAAGGAGATCAAATCCCTTATCAAGCGTCAGATCGCCCTTAATCCGAAGTGGTCGATCAAGCGTCAGAGCCTTGAGGGTTCATCCACTCTGATGCAGTGCTACTCAACAGGCGCATACAATGTGTCAGTCGTGCAGGTAAGCGACGAATCGCTGAACAAATGCGTGGGCAAGATCAGGAAGATCATGGAGCCTGAAGAAGAGTAGCGCCCGGCGCACAGGGAAGCCGGCTCCGCCGGCGCAGAAAGGGCGCCGCAGCGAGCCGCAACGAACCTGCCGCGCGGCATCACACAGCCGGCGCAAGTTTTTCAAAAAAAATTTCGCCGCATGCTCTTGAAAATCGGAGCATGTATGATAAGATAAAAGTACAAGTGAATATGTTTTGAGCTTGACTAACGGAATGTGGTTAGAATCCACGCTGTATCTCAGCAACCGTGATCTGTGGTCCGGCCGGAAGGCCGGGTAAGCAGCGAGTCGGGAGACGAGTCAGGCAGGGACGGCATCTTCTGAGGCAGGATGCCGGACTGAAATGAGAGCTTTGTGAATGTGGGGAGACTCAGTGAGTGCTAAAGCGGCGCAGGCTGAGCACATGAGCGGAACTCTCGACGGTCCAGAGATCAGGACATCGATCAGATGGAACAGAGATCAAAGGATTGGATGAAATTGGATCAAGGGACTGCCTCAAAAGGGCAGTCCTTTTTGATCGGCGCGTTTACGGATGGATTCGTCGAGACATCTGTAATATGGCGTCTTGATATACGGGACTGCCCCACAAGCAACTCCCGCATAGGAGAAGTAACTGCCTCGAAGCGGCGCTGGCTCAGGCTTTCAAGTCAGCAATGTCAGAGGCAGTTTTTCTTTCTCCCGGAAGTACCGGTTATTTTGGATCATTATTTTTTAGATTGAATATCAAGGAGGAATGAAAATGCTGTGGTTAATGTATTTTGCAACCAGTACCGGAGAGGCATGCGAAATGACAGATAAGGCAATCAAGGAGCTTAAATCGGAGAGCCCTAAGTATGCTGCTGCGCCTTTCATGAGGATCAATATCGACCTCGAAGGGAACCAGAGCCAGAAGTATGAGGTCAAGAACGTCCCATGCATCTACGCCGGAAAAGAAAAAGTCTTCGAGTATACCCCAGACATGGGATATGAAGACATCAAAGCCGGAGTAGAGAGGGCTATGGATCGTTTCCTCGGAGACGCCCTCCTGTAAAATATTGTGAGCTGCGCAGCGCTTTGCAGACATGCTGCTATGCAGTTGCGCTGCGCAGACTATTGCGCGTCGCTTTTTGTTACTTCTTCGCGCCGCGCACATAATAAAGTTGTAATTCTCTTGCTTTTTCTCCATAGTGAGCGGAACGAATGCCGCCGTCAAGGCATCATTCTGTATCTACCTATAGAAACGCCGGCCTGACTACGTACGAGTCAGGCCGGTGTTTTATTGTGTTGACAGTATATGGTACCCCTTAGTATACAAAGCTGTTCAGTATCTGTTCGATTAGAAACATTCCGCCGGATGCACCAAGGTGTGTCTTCTGGATCACATCTATATATCCGATAGTCGGAAGCGCGATCTCGATCCCGCC
>CAYMBU010000043.1:0-12316 GCA_964388765.1 uncultured Eubacterium sp. | reverse complement strand
GCCACTCGGTCAACCCTCCAAGTGTCGAAGTTACAATTACATTATTTACTTTTTTACGTTGGGTTTTCCTCGTGGCTGCGCCACCGCAGTCAAACTGCATAAGCTCGATATCGGAATCATAGATTCCGGATCTCGCATTATCGGTCAACCCTTCGTGTCAAAGTCAATAACTAATATAGCATATCGACAGGGGCTTTGCAAACAAAAATCTAATAATTCTTAATGTGAGAATTCTCGTTTACTGTGTTACTATTAATATGGAATAGAATCCGAATTATGGAGGTCACATGTATTACTCAGCGGAGTATAAGATCGGCAATGTGGATGTCGATATAAACAATAACATAAAGCCGACGGATCTGGTAAAGTGCCTGAATGAGACGGCCAACCGTCAGATGTATGACCGTAAGCCGTCGTACTATGACTTGTTTGCGGAGAATAAATCATTCATCATAACCAGAATGTCGATCGAGATCTACGGGCAGGTACATCAGCTGGATGATATCACAGTGAGGACCTGGACAGCGGGAGAGCGCGGGGCAACTTTCTTCAGAGGATATCAGGTGATGAGAGGAGACGAAGAGCTCATCAGGGCTTCTGCTGACTGGGCTGTGGTAGACGTCGCGGACGGACATATATATAAAACGAGTGAGATAGATCTGTCCAACTATGAAGCCGGAGAGAAACCTGAACTGTCGATAAAGAACAGGTTCATCATTCCAAAGGATCTTGTACTGGATAAACTTGGCGTACACCATGTGGATTACGGTGAGTGCGATATGAATATGCATATGAACAATACCCAGTATCATAACATGCTCTGGAACAGGATCGATGGCATTATCGGTAAAGAGCTGACATCCATAAATATCAAATTCAGGACAGAAGCCAAATATGACAGCGATATAGAAATTTATGGCGCAAAGCTTGAAGATAAAGAGCTGTCAGGGGACAGCGGAGCTGAAGAAGTGTACGTCTTCCATACAGAAACAGAAGGCAGCACGAACGTTGAAGCTCTGATAGGAGTAAGACAATTAAGAGATGAGGTACCGGCGTACCTCAGGAAGTACAGAGATGAAGCATAGGGGGGCAGTATAATGACTGATACAGGGAAACGCGTTATATATATCCTGATGGCGGTAATGATGCTTTTCTCGGCTACTGTCGGCACAGCATATGCGGACCAGCCGTACAGAGGGACAACGAAGCATAAAAGAAGTCTCAGGAACGCGAGCATCGCCAATGCGGACAACAGGTATACAGATCTGAACGGTCAGACACAGGACACAGATAAAAACACTGTGAGCATCAACTTCACTTCGGATATGGAGAAAGACATGGAGCTCTACGCGAGAGTCGCTACATATTTCGATGTGGAGAGCAGGCACTATCCGAGGTCGTTCATGCTCGATGCCGGAAACTACAGTCTGGGATCTCCGTATTCATCTGTATTCTCACAGTTTTATCCAGGCATAAAAGTGATGGGAGAAGCGGGGTACGATATCGCAGGCATAGGCGCTTCAGAGCTCCAGGGGGCAAAAAAGCTTTCTGATATGCTGAATAATGCGGCAAAGAGCAGCCGTACGCTTCCTTACGTGACATCTGCCAACATCGCGGGTACGAATGAGCTTGAGAAAGCATTCCGTAATTACGGTGTCAACGACTATCTTGACATGAACAAATACAGGACAGAAATAGCTGTTTTCAGCATAGTCGGGGAAGACGCATTCAATGCTGCGGCACCGGAAAAGATGCGCTATGAGGATGCTATTAAGAAGGCTAAGGATATCGTAGCGGAAATAAAGAAAGACGAAGACGCCGACATGATCATATGCATGTGCTCCAGCGGCACAGGCGGAGAAGACAAAGAGAAAAAGCTCGAGAAACAGATCGCGAAGGCAGTCGGTGATATAGACATAATAATTAGCGCAGGAAGCACTACAGAGCTTAAAGAGCCGGTAAAGGAAGGCGATACAAGGATATATTCGCTTGCCGCAGGAAGTTCCAAAGTCGGCAGGATAGAGTATGTTATAGAGGATAATTCATATAAGTATTCCGGGTACAGCACCGTTGACATGGGCGATGAATACAAGAAGGATGCCGACGTCATGAAAGAGCTCAAGGCAATGGCCAGGACCGCGAACAAAAACTATTTTGCGGCTAACGGCTATGCTTCAGGGCAGGTGTTCTGCGACAGCTTTTTCGAGATCGCGCCGCTTTCGGCTAATGCAGGAAAGAAGGGCGATTCTCCCCTTGGAGAACTCATAGCGGACGCGTACAGGATGGCTGCTACGGAAGACGCGAGGATACCTAAGGGCAACCTCATCTCGCTCGCTTCAGACAGATCGGCGGTAGCCGGCATAGCTGAAGGCAAGGTCACGGTGAACTCCGTATATGACATGATGAAGGTCGGCAAGGCAGACGATGGCAGCACCGGACATGCACTCACATCTTTCTATCTTACCGGTGCGGATATCAAAGTCCTTGCTGAGATGGCTGCTACAGCTTCTGATGACGAATCAGCTGAAAGGCTGTATTTCGGAGGTCTTTCATACAAGTATAACCCGCACAGGCTGAAGAACAGCAGGATCTACGATATAACTGTGCTTGAAGATACAAGCGGCAGCCAGATCGACATAAAAGACGATGTTCTGTACAGGGTGGTTACTGACAAGACGACGGCTCTTTCGATATCGGAGCTAAGGGGTGCTTCTGACGACAGCCTTTCTGTAATGCCTAAGAATGAAGACGGTGACGATACGATCGAGTTCACAGAACTGCTGAGAGGCGACGATAAAGAGAAGCCTCTGAAGACCTGGGTAGCCATGTCTGAGCTTATGACAACTTTCAGCGAGGCAGGCATACCGGCTACTTACCGTGAGCCGGACGGCCGTATGGTATACGACGAAAGCACCAGTTTCTCGCATGTATTCAAGGGTGAAGGAGCCACTCTTGTATCGTCGGCTATAGTAGCCCTGATCGGTATAATCGCAGCCATAGTTCTGGTGCTTCTGGTATTGAATTTACTGAACATAAATATCAGGAAAAAACCTGTGAAAAAGAAGTAGATTTCAACGTTTAAAGGCCGTTTGAAAAGGCCTATATAGTTGGGTTGATTGAGGGAAACTACTACATATAGTGGTTTCCCTCTTTTTGTGCAATTCATGAAGAAAATTTTTGATTTAAGGTGGTGAAGGTGCCCTAAAAAGGGGTTGATTTTGTTGAAAAGTGGTGGTTAGTGGTGTAATATGGTGTTGCAAAGATATATTGTATTTATATGAAGGGGAATGCTCATGTTTATGGGGACCTATTACAATTCAATAGACGCCAAGAACAGGATCATTGTTCCTTCGAAACACAGGGACAATTTGGGAGGCAGATGCGTCCTCACAAAGGGTCTCGACACGTGTCTTTATATCTATACGATGAGCGACTGGGAGAAGCAGCTCGCCAAGATAGAGCAGCTGCCTGAGTCCGATCCGGAGATCAGAGCGTTCATAAGAAGCTTCTTCGGCGACGCAACAGAATGCGAGTTCGATAAGCAGGGACGTATCGTCATACCGGCGCCGCTCATAGAGTACGCCAGGATCAAGAAAGACCTCGTGACTGTAGGAGCCATGAAGAAGATCGAGATCTGGAGCAAAGAGCTCTGGGATGCACCGGGCAAGGAGATCAGGCTGAGCACTGATGAGCTTGCCGGCGCTCTGGAGAAATACAATTTCTAGTATGGCAGAGGAATTCAGACATATTCCGGTGCTTCTGAACGAATGCATCGAAAATCTGGCGATCAAGCCGGACGGGATCTATGTCGACGGTACCGTCGGTGGGGGCGGACATGCACTCCACATATGTGAGAGACTGTCTGACCGGGGTACTCTTATCGGGATAGACCGTGACAAAGATGCATTGTCCGCGAGTTTGGGGAGACTCGAAGGACAGGTCTGTAAAAGGATACTTGTTCAGAGCGATTACGCCGACATCAAAACGGTGCTTGCCGGTCAGGGGCTTGAAAAGATCGACGGTGCACTGCTGGACCTGGGAGTTTCGTCGTACCAGCTTGATAATGCAAAAAGGGGTTTTTCATACATGCAGGACGCGCCTCTGGACATGAGAATGGACCAGTCAGGCAGCCTTACAGCATACGACGTGATTAACGGCTACGAGCGGAACGCTATTACCAGGGTGATATCGGAGTATGGAGAGGAACGCTGGGCTAAGCGGATAGCGGAGTTTATCTGTGAGGCGCGGAAGAAGAAGCCGATCGAAACCACAGGTGAGCTGGTCGAGATAATCAAAGCGGCAATACCTGCAAAGGCGAGACGTGAAGGACCGCATCCGGCCAAGCGTACGTTCCAGGCGATACGGATAGAAGTGAATGACGAGCTCGGACAGCTGAGAAGTGCGATAGATGATTTCTGCGACGTGCTCGCGCCGGGCGGACGGCTTTGCATCATAACATTCCATTCGCTTGAGGACCGGATAGTCAAGGAGATATTCAGAAAAAGAGTGAACCCGTGCGTATGTCCGCCGGAATTCCCGGTGTGCGTATGCGGAAAAGTGGGCGATGTAAAGAAGATCACAGGGAAGCCGATCACTCCCGGTGATGAAGAGATTGAGAATAATCCGAGGGCAAGAAGCGCCAAGCTGAGGGTACTTGAGAAGCTTTAGGAAGTCCCGGACGATGTATTGGGTTAATAAGGGGTCAAAATGAGTTTACAGGACAGAAGACGGATCATGTTCCTTATATTCTTTGTTGGATTCGTCTGCATAGCGATGGTAGTGATGTCAGCGCTTGCCGCTGAAATAAGACATGAGAACAACATTCTCATCAATGAGAACGAGGAACTCTCGGGAGAAGTAGAGACCATCAGCGTAAAGATCAAAAGTGTAAACAGTGTGGAGCACATTGAGAAGGTTGCGAAGAATGAGCTCGGTATGGTTTATCCTGAGTCAAGCCAGTGTGTCCGCATAACCGATAAAGATGCTCCTGGGGAGAATTTTGCGGCTGTAATAAGAAAACAGGCGTATAAATGATCATCCTTTCGGGACGCGTTAGGAAAATTTAATACTAAGGTGTCCGGGTATCTTAATAACATTAAGCTTCCCGGCGCTTTTTCTTTTACAGGGAGAAATAATGGCCAGACCGAAGATAACATCAAGAAATAAGAAAAGAATGGCTCTTACGTTCGGCTTCATCATGCTGATGATGTCCGGGCTTATGCTTCGTATGGCGTGGATCCAGATAGTCAAGGCTGAGGAGTACACGGAGAAAGCCATAAGCCAGCAGACAAGCGACATACCTATCTCGGCAAAGCGCGGAGATATCTATGACAGGAACGGGAAAGAGATGGCGACGAGCGTAAACGGATTCTCAGTATGGATCTGGCCGAAACGTCTCGGCGCGGCGTATAAAGACGACAGATACGATGAAGTGCTGATGAAGCTTGCTGCGATACTGGATCAGAACGCTGAGCAGCTCAAGAAAAAGATCAACACGGACAGTAACCTGGTCAAGATATCAAGCTATGTGACCAAGGCAGACGCCGAGAAGATACGTAAGCTGGACATTTCGGGAGTAGAAACGGCAGAGGCGACCAAGAGATATTATCCACTCGGCACCTCGGCGTCACACCTTCTTGGAAGCGTAAGTGAAGACAATGAAGGCAGGAGCGGCATAGAGGCTGAGCTCGAGGGCTATCTGTCCGGAGTCGCCGGCAGATGGGTGCATGATATCGATGCAGTCGGCAACACGCTCTCCTATGGGAACAAAAGATATTACCAGGAGCAGGATGGATACAGTGCGGTGCTCACTATAGACGAAGTGCTGCAGCATTACGCCGAAAAAGCCATAGAAAAGTGCCAGAAGAAATGGAGATCCAAGCGTGTCATGCTGCTCGCCATGGATCCAAGGACCGGAGACGTGCTCGCCATGGCGACTACGCCGGGATTCGATCCAAACGACGCCACAGTTCCGCTCTCATCGTCCGAAAAGAAGAAGTTCAAAAAACTGAAGACCAAAGCGCAGTCCAAATATCTTTCAAGGATGTGGAGAAATCCTATAGTAAGCGATCTGTATGAGCCGGGGTCCACATTCAAGCTCGTTACGACATCATCTGCCATCGAGGAAGGCGTGGCTACTCTGAAGTCCAAATTCAACGATACAGGTTCAGTCAACGTCGACGGAACGGTCATCCACTGCTGGAACCCTGCAGGACACGGGAAACAGACACTTATCGAAGCGGTCGGAAACTCCTGCAACCCTGTGCAGATAGAACTCGTACAGAGGATGGGATCGGATAATTATTACAACTACCTCGAGATGTTCGGCATTACGGACAAGACAGGGATAGACCTTCCTGATGAAACGTCAGCTATCATCAAAGACAGATCAGAGCTCCTCAACGTAGAGCTTGCAACCATGGCTTTCGGCCAGGGTATCGCTCTTACGCCAATGCAGCTTCTGACAGCGGAATCCGCCATAGGGAACGACGGAGTGATGATGAAGCCGCGTATCATCAAAAAACTCATGGACAAGGACGGGAAGACAGTCAAGACATACAGGACCGAACAAGTGCGTAAGGTCATCTCATCTAAGACTGCGAGCGAGATGAGAAAGATCATGGAATATGTCGTTTCCGAAGGAGGAGGCGGCACAGCAAAGATAACAGGGTACAGGATCGGAGGAAAGACCGGTACTGCCCAAAAGGCAAAGAATGGACGCTATACGTCCGAGACATGGTCTTCATTCGTAGGAATGGCTCCTATGGACGACCCTCAGATAGCGGTGCTCGTCGTAAACGATACTCCTAAAGGGGCGATCTACGGAAGCGTAGTAGCTGCTCCGACAGCAAAGGAATTCCTGGAGGACGCACTGCCGTACATGGGCATAGATCCGGCTTACAGCAAGTCTGAAAAGCAGGCCATGTAGTCTGATACAGTATATGTTCCGGACGTAGTAAAGATGTCGGCAGACAATGCCACAGGGACCATACATGGTGTAGGCCTTAAATGTGAAGTCAGCCCGGCGGAAAGCAAGTCTGAGAACTTTGCTGTAGTAGCTCAGTATCCTGCTGCGGGCACGAAGGTGAAAAGAGGAGATACAGTTTACATTTACAGCAAATAAAACCGGAAGAGAATATATCTGACAGGAGAAGACAATGGAGAAGATAACGCTCGGCGAGATAGCCGAGGTGACAAGAGGCTATATGATCTCCGGAGAACCGGATCGTTTCGTGACCGGTGTGACCACCGATTCAAGAGCTGCCGGCAGGAATGATCTTTTCATACCGCTGATCGGCGAAAACCATGATGCGCATGACTTCATTCCGGGAGCCGCGGAAAACGGATGCAGAGCTTTCCTTGTTTCAGAGAAAAGAGCTGCCGACCAGATCCCGGATTCTGACGTCATATTTGTTCCTGATACGCTGCAGGCCATGCAGGATCTGGCATATCACTGCCTGCAGAAACTTGATATCAGAAAGATAGCAGTGACAGGAAGCGTAGGGAAGACTTCAACGAGAGATATGATATACTATATACTCTCCGAAAAGTTCAAGACCGCAAGGCCTGAGAAGAACTACAATAACGAGATAGGCGTGCCTATCACGATATTCAGCCTGGACAAGTCATATGATGCAGTCGTATTTGAAGAAGGGCTTGAGTACGCAGGTGACATACACAGGCTTTCAAGGATGACGAGGCCGGATACAGCTGTCATAACGAATATCGGCGTATCGCATATAGAGAATCTCGGATCGAGAGAGAATATATTCAGAGCAAAGCTTGAGGTGGCTGATTTTCTTCCTCAGGAAGGCGCTCTTATAATCAACTCGGATTCTGATTATCTTACCAAAGATAATATTGACCGTGACTACCGGATAGTTACGTGCGGGACAGATCCGGAAGACGACTATTATGTTCATGATATAAATGACAGAGGAACGGACGGCATATCATTCAGCCTTACTGCGGGAGGCAGGACTGAAGAGATAGATCTTCCGGTGCCGGGCGCGCACAACGCGGTCAATGCTGCGCTGGCAGCAGCCGCGGCAGCCGAGGCAGGAATAGGCCTTGACAAAGTGAAGAGCGGTCTGAAGAAGCTTGAGCTTACAGGCAAGAGACTTCTCGTCAGAGAAGGCCGCGGCAGGAAAGTGATAGACGACAGCTATAACGCTGCACCGGCATCCATGAGATCTGCGATAGATACACTCATGAATACCGCAGGGAAGAGGCATGTCGCTGTACTTGCAGGCATGAATGAACTGGGCAGCAACTGGGAACAGTATCACAGAGAGGTCGGTGAGTATGCCGCGGATAAGAATGTAGACGTCATAATCGGAGTCGGCGACAAGGCAAGGATGATAATCGAGGGAGCATGTGAAAAGAGCTCGTCGTATGCTGTCTGGTACCCTGATAAGGAATCACTGTTCAGGGAACTGGATGACATCGTGCACGAAGGCGACACGGTAATCGTTAAAGGGTCGAACGCCTACAGGATGTCAGAAGTAGCTGACAGGATCGTGGAAGGGCAGGAACAGAAATGAATGACACGGCAATGATCATGATCACATTTATACTCGGCGCAGTACTGGCCGCAGTATTCACCCGGATCGAGATACCGGTGCTGAAGAAGAAACAGTTCGGGCAGTTCATACGTGAAGAAGGCCCTCAGTCTCATCAGTCCAAGGCGGGTACTCCTACCATGGGAGGCCTGGCGCTGTATGGTGCCTGTACAGCTGCAGCTCTTGCGGCACCATTCTATGCCGGCGCGGATCTGAGAGATATGCTGGTGATGATAGCGGCAGGATTGCTTTTCGGCCTTATCGGATTCATAGACGACTATATAAAGGTCGCGAAAAAGCATAATCTCGGCCTTACAGCGATACAGAAACTGATACTTCAGATAATTTTTGCGGTACTTTTCTCGGTTTACGTAATGCAGTTTACGGGAAAGGGAGGCTCTCTCTGGATACCTTTGTTCGATATAACGGTGGATCTGGGAGTCTTCTATGTGCCGTTTGCGGCTTTTGTCCTTGTAGCAATGGCAAACGCCGTGAATCTGACGGATGGGCTTGACGGGCTCTGTTCGGGAGTCACAGGGATAATATCACTGTTCTTCGTGATCGTCGCGCTTAGGAACGGCAGCATGTCGAGTGCATTTTATCTGGCGGCTTTGGCAGGGGCGTGCGCAGGCTTCCTGGTCTGGAACAGACACCCTGCGAAGATCTTTATGGGAGACACCGGTTCGATGGCGCTTGGCGCGGGGCTGACGGCCGGAGTGATCATGATGAGAACCGAGCTTCTCATACCGGCGGCCGGCTTTATATATGTAGCCGAAGTGCTGTCGGTCATAATACAGGTACTTTATTTCAAGAAGACAGGCGGGAAGAGATTCTTCCGTATGGCGCCGATACATCATCACTTCGAGCTCGGGGGGATGAGCGAGGTACAGGTCGTGCTGATGTTCTGGGGATTCGCAGCGTTGTGCTGCCTGCTCACATGGCTTGTGATCTAGGAGATGAAAAAATGAATACAACTAATACAGATAACATAAAGAACAGAAAGGTGCTGGTCGTCGGATTCGGAAGATCCGGACAGGCGGCAGCAAGAGAACTTATCAGAGTGGGAGCGTACGTCTCTGTACAGGACTCCGGGACAGAGGATAAATTTGACCCGAATCTTATCTCTTTCATGCGGAACAACGGCGTTGAGTTCTATCTCGGTAGAGAGCCTGAAGACATGGGAGAGTTCGATATGCTCGTTCTGTCACCGGGAGTGAGCCCGGAGCTTGACTTCGTGCAGGACGCGCTTGCAAAAGGCGCGGAGATCACGGGTGAGCTTGAGATAGCCTACAGGGTAGGCAAGGGTAATTTCGTGGCGATCACGGGAACGAACGGCAAAACTACTACGACGACTCTTACGGGGGAGATATTCAAGCGTTCAGGAAGAAATACCTACGTCGTCGGGAACATAGGTAAACCGGTGATCTCTATTTCATCGGAAAGTAAAGAAGACGACTGGCTGGTAACAGAAACAAGCAGCTTCCAGCTTGAAACGACGAAGTATTTCAGGCCGGTAATTTCGGCCATACTGAATCTGACGCCTGATCACCTTAACCGTCATCATACGATGGAGGCTTACGGACAGGCGAAGGCCAGGGTGTTCGCGAACCAGCAGGAGAACGGATATCTTATCATCAACAAAGACGATGAGCGCTGCTTCGCGCTGGCAGAAAATGCGAAAGCAAAGATCATACCGTTCAGCCTGAAGGAAAAGCCACAGCCGGGAGCGTATCTCGATGGAGACACACTCATGCTCGCGGACGAGCAGGGCGTACAGCATGAGATCTGCAAAAGGGAAGACCTGAGAATAATAGGTGACCATAACGTACAGAACGTGCTCGCGGCGGCGGCGATATCATTCTTTGCCGGAATAGACATGGAGACCATCACTGAGACGATCAAAGCGTTCCGCGGAGTCGAGCACAGAATAGAATATTGTGGTGAAGTCGACGGCGTAAAGTATTATAATGATTCCAAGGGAACCAATGTCGACGCGACGGTCACGGCGATCAACGCGGTAGGGCATGACGTTATACTGATAGCCGGGGGCGACGCCAAAAAGCAGGATTTTGCTCCTCTCGTAAAGGAGTTCAGGGGCAGAGTGAAGAAGCTGATACTTCTCGGCAGAGACGCACATATGATACAGGAAGCGTGTGACAGTGAAGGCTACACTGACTATGTGTACTGCAGCGACATGAACGAATGTGTCAGGACAGCGCATGACCTTGCGGAGCCGGGAGACACCGTACTTCTGTCGCCTGCGTGCGCAAGCTGGGACATGTATGATAATTTCGAACAGAGAGGCCGTCATTTCAAGGACTGCGTAAGGGGACTGTAAAATGGGGAGACCACATCCGGGCAAAGCGCTCGGTAACTTCAGAGATTCGCTTATATCGAAAGGACAGACGGACTTTCTTCTTCTTGCTGCGGCTACGGCGCTTGTCATATTCGGCGTCGTCATGGTCTTCAGCTCAAGCTATTATATAGCTCTGAACAGGGAAGGAAATCCGTTCTATTATCTCGGGCGTCAGATCTTCTTCGCGGGTACGGGCTTCATCGGCATGTACATAATGTCCAAATTTGATTACCACAAGCTGATCAAGCTGACTGTCCCGATCATGATATTCGCGCTGATTCTTCTTGTACTCGTAATCGCAGGATTCGGACGTACGGTAAACAACGCGACAAGATGGATCGCTGTCGGACCTCTTACCATCATGCCGGGGGAATTTGCGAAAGTAGCCGTCATCATGTTCGTGGCAGGCTTCATCGCGAAGGATCACAGGAGAGTATACAGCTTTACAAGAGGCATACTGCCGGTTGCCATAGTAACAGGTATCTACGGCGCTCTCATCATAATGCAGCCTAACCTTTCGACAGCTCTTACAGTAGCGGGAATAGCATTCGGGATGCTTTTCCTCGCGGGGCTGCAGTGGAGATATCTGATCGCTATCATAACGGTCATGTTCGGAGGCGTTATAGGGCTTGCCTATTTCGGATATGAGCACTGGATGAACCGTCTGACGAGCTTCTGGGATCCGTTCCAGGACGCCCTTGGAGACGGCTTCCAGGTAGTACAGTCGCTTCTTGCGCTCGGCACGGGAGGATTCCTTGGACTGGGTCTTGGGAAAAGCGTACAGAAGAACCTGTACCTTCCTGAGCCTATGAACGACTTCATACTTTCGATAATCGGAGAAGAGCTGGGACTGGTAGGTGTGTTTTTCCTCATGGCCCTGTTCATGATATTCATCTGGAGATGCTTCAAGGTAGCCATGCACGCGCCTGACAGGTACGGCATGCTGCTTTCAGGCGGCATAGGGATCATGATCGCCATACAGGTCATCCTGAATGTAGCGGTCGTGACATCTTCAATGCCTCCTACAGGTGTTGCTCTTCCGTTCATAAGCTACGGCGGAAACGCACTGTGGATCTGTATGGGAGCTACAGGAGTGGTGCTTAACGTATCAAGACAGTCAGAACTGGAGGAAGAGGAAGAAAAAGCAGAAGCGGATAAAGAAGATAAGACCGGGGAGAAGCCGGAAGAACAGAGCGGCGTCTCCGCAGAGATTCCCGGGGCGGCAGATCCCGAGGTGTTGTAGATGAGGATAGTGATGACAGGAGGCGGCACGGGAGGCCACATATATCCCGCGCTGGCCATAGCTGATAAATTCGTTGAGAAAGATCCCGGAACAGAAGTGCTGTACATCGGCGACAAGAACTGTATGGAGAGCACGATAGTGCCGGGAGCAGGATAT
>CAYMBU010000042.1:0-12368 GCA_964388765.1 uncultured Eubacterium sp. | reverse complement strand
GCGGCTCTCCCTGAGGCGAAGATGAGGGGATTCCAGCAGGGAAGATTCAGCTTCAACGTAAAGGGCGGACGCTGCGAAGCCTGCGAGGGCGACGGCATCATCAAGATCGAGATGCACTTCCTTCCGGACGTCTATGTACCGTGCGAAGTCTGCAAGGGCAAGCGGTATAACAGAGAAACGCTGGAGGTCAAGTACAGAGGGAAGAATATTTTCGACGTACTGGATATGAGTGTCGCAGAGGCGCTGGATTTCTTCAAGAATATCCCGGGTATCTACAGGAAGCTGCAGACGCTGCATGAAGTAGGGCTCGACTATATCAAGCTTGGACAGCCGTCTACTGAGCTCTCGGGAGGCGAGGCCCAGCGAGTCAAGCTCGCGACAGAGCTTTCAAAGAGAAGCACGGGCAAGACTCTGTACATACTGGACGAGCCAACGACAGGACTTCACTTCGCGGATGTGGACAAGCTCCTTCAGGTGCTGCAGAAACTTACCGACGGCGGCAACACTGTTGTCGTCATCGAGCATAATCTTGACGTCATCAAGCAGGCAGACCACATCATCGACCTTGGGCCGGACGGCGGAGACCGCGGAGGCGAGATCGTGGTGCAGGGTACGCCTGAAGAAGTTGCAAAATGCGAGGAGTCATATACTGGCCAGTTCCTTGCGAAGATGCTGTAGTGACTTGCATAGATACTGCAGTAACTTGCATGGATATCAGAGTAACTTTCATAGATGTTACAGCAGCCTGTACGGATATTACAGTAACTTGCGTGGATACAAAAAATACGTTGAACAAAAAGATCGCTTTACGGCGGTCTTTTTTTATTTTTTGATATATATGTCGAGAAGACGCTGCAATTGCAAAAATCAAAGTGTATACCTTTTCGACAAAAAAGCGCAAAAGGTAGCGGTTTTTCCGAAAAAGTGCCGAAAAGGTATACAAAAATTGCCTGCATAACCATGAATTTCGGAGTTTCGTGTATACCTTTTTGATAAAAATACACAAAAGGTAGCGGTTTTTCCGAAAAAGTGCTTAAAAGGTATACTGAGTTATGCTTGTCTCCGCAGACTTGCAGAAGCACAGAACCGGGACTATAATTATTTTGAAAGGCCGCAGTAAGTTGTATACAAATTACTGCATGCGCTTATGAAGGCTCTTTCAAGGGTAAACGATCAGGAGGCGGTCCTATGAAAGATATAAATCTTACACTTTTAACTGATTTTTATGAGCTCACCATGGCGAACGGATATATGAATTCCGGCATGGCTGATAAGACAGCATATTTCGACGTGTTTTTCAGGAACATTCCGGATAACGGCGGCTATGCCATCATGGGTGGGCTCGACCATATAATCGACTATCTCGAGAATCTGAAATTCACAGATGAGGACATAGAGTATCTGAGAAGCAAGAAGATCTTCAGCGAGGAATTCCTGAAATATCTTGCTGATTTCAAATTCGCATGTGACGTATGGTCGGTACCGGAAGGGACTCCGATATTCCCGAAGGAACCGGTCATCACAGTGAGAGGACCGATAATCCAGGCGCAGTTCGTTGAGACAGCTATCCTGATGATGTTCAACCACGAGAGCCTTATCGCGACCAAGGCGAGCAGGATCGTAAGAGCGGCGCAGGGTCGTGCTGTAATGGAATTCGGATCCAGGCGTTCACACGGCGCTGCGGCGGCGATGTACGGCGCGAGGGCCGCATATATCGGTGGATGTATAGGAACGGCATGCGCTATCGTGGACAGAGAAACCGGCATTCCGGCGCTCGGGACTATGGCGCACAGCTGGGTACAGCTTTTCCCGACAGAGTATGAGGCATTCAAGGCGTACGCCGAGAACTATCCACAGAACTGCACGCTTCTGGTCGACACATACGATGTGCTGAAGTCAGGCGTTCCTAACGCGATCAAAATCTTCCGCGAGATGAAGCCGGAGAAGATGGGCATCAGGATCGATTCAGGAGATATCGCCTATCTCACAAAGCAGGCAAGAAAGATGCTGGACAACGCGGGCTTCCCGCAGGCAACGATCACAGCTTCCAACGCGCTGGACGAATACCTGATCAGAGACATCATTCTGGAGGGAGCCAAGATCGATTCGTTCGGAGTAGGCGAGCGCCTCATCACAGCAAAGTCCGATCCTGTATTCGGCGGAGTTTACAAGCTGTCCGCGATAGAGGACGAAAACGGGATCACTCCTAAGATCAAGATATCAGAGAACGTAGGAAAGATCACCAATCCGGGAGTCAAGAGCGTTTACAGGATCTATGCCAACGATTCAGGCAAGGCGCAGGGCGACCTGATCACGCTGAAGGAAGAGGGCATCCCACAGGGTAAAGTCAATTCAGATGGCGTGGAAGAGATCGAGATCTTCGATGAAGAGAGTCCGTGGAAGACCAAGGCCATCACAGATTACACGATCAGAGATATCCGCGTACAGATCTTTGATGGAGGCAAGCTCGTATACGACAGACCGTCAGTAAAAGAAGTGCAGCAGTACTGCAGGGACCAGCTCGAGACGATCTGGGAAGAAACACTCAGATTCGAAAACCCGCAGACTTATTACGTGGACCTCAGCCAGAAGCTTTACGACCTCAAGAGGGGAATGCTGGAAGAGCATAGGAAAAAATAAAACCGTTGATCAGGTAGATACAATAATCGATGTGTAATTTAGGTTAACTAATCTCGGCGGACACAGAATCCGGAATTCAATACAATTGTATATGGAAGCCACAGTAACAACATGTTTTTGATTGGGCATGAAACGGAAGAACACTGTAAAAGCTCCATATAAGAAACTGGATGATGTGCCTTATGAGCTGACTGAGCCTGTCCTTATCAGGATGCAGAAGCTTGAGAGGGGGCTCAGTTTTATATTGCAGAATTTAGTCGGCGATGGTCTGACGGACGCCGCCGCGGCTGAGGCGGCCGGATACACGACCAGATATTTTCTGAAAGCGTTCAGGGACCATTTCGGGATGCCTTTCAAGAGATATGTGACAAAACTCAGGATAAGGCAGGCGGCACGGGACATCAGAAACGACCATTATCCGAAAGGTATTGGCAGCAGATACGGCTTTTCGACTCTGCCTAGTTTCACCAGAGCGTTCAGACGAGAGATAGGAATCTCTCCGCGTGAATATTATTATGGTGATTACACTATCCCGGATATGCCGTTTCCGGAAGATGTAGAAGGACTTGAGGTCAGGCTGGAATACAGGCCTGCTAATGCTTTTGTCATGCAGGGTACTGCGCTTCCTGTGCCAATGGGGAATGACACATATCTTATGGATGCGCTCGCGTTTCCGTTTTCTGGAGAGGGAAGAGTGCTCGTAGGAGAAACGGGAAACGGTAAAAACAGCGCAAATGAGAATCAGGTGTGCGAGATCGGTATCTGGTGGTACGATCCTTCAGAGCAGCTGAGGTATCTGTATGGAGGCATAAAAGAGCGGTTCGATACTGTCATGCTGCCGGAAGCGCGTGTGAAGGCGATCGAACATATAGACGGCAGGGAAAAGGCGGAAGATTTCCTTTTAGTGACTCAGGTGATACAGGGCGGTAACTACGCCGTGTTCTCTTACCCTCGGCCAGAAGATGACTCTGAGATCAATCTTAAGTCGCGGATACTTTCCAGGTTTATCTTTAAAGAATGGGTCCCGGTCAATCAGAAAGTAACGAATACCCTTGGATTTACATATGAGGTCTTTGATGATGACAGGGTATACATATATCTTCCATTGCAGCCGGGCATGGAGGCCAGAAGTGAAGTCCAAGAGACAGAGACTATCACAGAAAGGTGGGCAAGGTACATAGACGAGCATATCGGCGATGATCTTACTACCGAGTCGCTGGCTTACATCGCAGGGTACAGTACGGACAACTACCGTGATATCTTCCAGCTCTATTACGGCGTCACTCCGGCTGAATACGTGAAGAGCAGAAGAAGATTTATCCGGGGAGAGGGTGCGGATCCGAAAACTCATGATAACGATGAGGCGGATGCCCGATCAGAGATCAAAAGCCTGCCGGCAAGGCAGGCGCTTCTCAGAGAGATAACGAGCAGTAAAGATGAAACGATCAAAAATGATATCCTGGGACTTATCGGATACTGGTTCACGCATGATTTTGATGAGCTCAAGGATATAGAAGGGTCTCTCTGCAAGACAGATAAAGAGATCGATAAGATATATATCTGGGGCAGCGATCCGGAATATGAAGCAGGAAGGGCTGACTACAAGTATTATATCGGATGCTTCCCGGGGGATGAAAACGTAAAGGGCATAGAAGGATTCAAAACAGAATCTATACCGGCAGGGAAGTATGTCATATTCTACCGCCATTCTGAGTCTGATATTGAAGATCTGGAAGAGTCATTTGTAGTGCTGCACAGATATGCGTTCGGTACATGGATCCAGAAACACCGCGCAAGGACAGATCTTACCAGAAGGACTTTCGTGGTATGGCGGGGAAGGAAACTGTATTTCTACGTGCCGCTTGTAGGCTGATGTGTAATTTGGGATAACCAGTCTGGGCGGTATCATTATCCATTTCTGTATAAAATGTTAATAGAAGTTGTAATGGTTGCGTTTCAAAAGGGGTAGGCATATTTTTTGATATGCATATAGCAGCCATGATCACAAAAGGAGGGTTGTTTATGAAAAACAATGTAAACAGAACTGGAAGATGGCTTGGCATTGTGGTTGCCCTTGTCATGATAGTAAACATGATGCCTGCCGCGGTATTCGCAGATGATGCGCATGAGCATACTTACGGTGAAGACGGATACTGCACACATGAAGGATGCGGATGGTATAGAGCCATGGCGCCTGAAGGGTCAGAATTTCTGTATATTGAAGCAGAAGGCAAAGTGGAAATAGATCCACAGGGAAAGATACTAGAAGATAGCACAGATTATGACCATGTTATCATTCCGGAAGGAACAAGCACAGTAAAGATAACGTATCCTGAGAATAGTATTTATGCTGATAAAGTTTTTAAAACGACAGTGGCTTATCCATTCTCGTTCAATAGCGGAGACTTTGGTAGTTCATTTAATCCGCCTGCAGGGGTAAATGAAGATGGCACTATCACTGTTACAGTATTAGCATCTGACTATCTTACAGTTGCGCCTGGACAGGGAACAGGTGTAGGGATAGGGTTCGACCGCAAAACTGTATTTACTTTTGAGGAAAGGCTTCCTGAGGGTTATTATCATGTAACGAAGCCGTCGCTTAGTAAATACACTGTAGAAGGAGAGGACACAGCAACAAACGGATATACTTTCTCAGTCCAGCCTGTGGAAGGCTATACTCCAGGACCAAATTTTGCAGTTAAGGTAAATGGAAAAGTTGTTGCAGAAGAGCCAGGGGAGATAACGCTGGATGAAGTGCATGAAAATATAATTATTGATGTAATGGATCCGGATGTTATAATCAAAGTTGATCTCACTGATATTACGCAAGGTAATCCTTCGACGAATACAATAAATCGAACAAAAATAGTAAATGGTGAAGTTATTAATGATGATATCAATAATGCGTTTGAACTCGGAAAAGCTTATGAATTCGATTATGATACGGGTGATTATATTACATGGGGCTTTTCGCTTGTAATAAGACAACCTAATAAGGTTTTAACAGGAATGAATGTTAATGGCCAAGTGATTACGGCCTATTCAAACGAACAACCAATAGGCTATAATTTCGCATTCAGAAATAATAAAGCTACTCTTGGGATAAATTTTGATATATATGACTGGGAGAGCTATAGACCTAATCAGACATACATAGATCAAATCAAAGGCACATATGTCGTCAAGCCTGTATTTGAGTGTGATGGTGAGCATGACTACGCTCCTGCTACATGTCTGGAGCCTGAAACTTGCAAGAAGTGCAACATGCCTAAAGAAGGAAGCACACCTGATACCGAGAACGGACACGCCTGGGATGAAGGCGAAGTCCTAAAAGAAGCCACGCTTGAAGAGGAAGGCGAAATCAGGTATACGTGCACGATCTGTAATCAGACGAAGACAGAAGCTATTCCAAAGCTTACAAAGAGCGAGTATGTAGAGAAGCTCATCAGTGATCTTCCGGAAGAAGTCACGCTTGACGACAAGGAAGCAGTTGACGCGGTTCAGGCAGAGTTTGATGCTCTTACTGCAGATGAGAAGGCGCTTGTTGCCAACAGCAGCGTTCTCAAGGCTGCTTCCGCAACGATAGATAAGCTTGAGGCTGAAGAGAGAGCGGCAGCAGCAGAGGCAAGAGCGACAGCTGCGGAAGCACAGGCGGCTTCAGCACAGGCAGCGGCAACCGCTGCTGACGCAAAGGTGAAGGAAGCAGAAGCGAAACTCAAAGAGCTTCAGGAAGCTTCGGAGACAGACAAAGCCGCAATAAAGAAGGCAGAAGAGGACCTCGCTGCAGCACAGAAAGCTAAAGAAAATGCAGATGCTGAGCTCAAGAAGGCACAGGATGCTCTCGCAGAAGCACAGAAGGCAGCAGAAGAAGCAAAGAAATCTTCAGATGATGAAGTCAGCGCACTTAAAGCGAAGATCGCTGCGCTCGAGATGACTGTCAAGGGACTCAAGGTAAAGTCCAAAGGCAGGAAACTGAACGTATCCTGGAAGAAGACTTCAAGTGCTGACGGATATACAGTACAGTACAAGCTGCAGAACGCCAAGAAGTTCAAGACGCTCAAGACAACGACCAAGAATAAAGTCAAGTCAAAGAAACTCAAGAAAGGCAAGAAATATCAGGTGCGTGTAAGAACGTACAAGAAGCTTGCCGGGAAGAAAGTCTACGGACAGTGGACAGAAATTAAGACTGTAAAATGCAAATAGTAACAGGTTGATATAAGGTATTTGTTATGAAGACAGTAAGAATCATATCAAAGATCGCCGGAACGGCTTTGATCGCGCTCACCCTGATCATCATCTCCGGGCTTACAGTGTTTGCTGATGAGGGTATCATCGAGCCGGACTGGAGCAAGTCAGTCAAAGTGTATTTTACCGTGACGAAAGACAGCGAGTTCGTTACGGCGAACGGTAACGCGATAGCTCTGGATTATATAGAGGTACCGTACTTTGACCTTGCCAACTACGGTATGCAGGATCTCTACTATAATCCTGACTGCTATACAGGAGGGAACAAAGGATCCCAGAGCGCAGGCACACAGGCGACTGCAGAAGGCAATGTGACAGTTCTTCATCTGTTCATATATGCTACAGAAGTATATAAATGCGGACTTTCGCCGTCAGAAGCAGGGAAGGGGTACCTTGCCGAGAACAACTGGCCATATTTCAACGTATTCGACAGATTTCCGGGTTCTGCATTTGTAAACTTCTGGGATTTCGGGTCGGACATTGTATATTATGTCAACTATGAATATCCTTTGGCATATGTCGGCTGGGGAGCCACATGTGATCAGATAGCGTTGACCAACGGAGATGTGGTCACTGCCCGCCATGACAATGGATCAGGCGGTGAAGAGACTACGGGTACGTTCTACCACTTCGGTATGTCAGCTGAAATCACCAGACGGGTGATGTCAGGAAACTTCACGCCGCTCACTCTCTGCAAGACAGGCAAGACCGCAGACTATTCAGGTACAGGACACACTACTGCCGGAGAAGGTCATACGGTGTCTGTCGTAAGCAGGATCGGCGGTGAAGCTCTTGTTACAGGTACCACGAACTCATATGGCGACGTCAGACTTGATACGAGCAGTCTTTCTGACGGAGACTACTTTGTGATATCGGATACATTTGATCCGGCAGTCCTTATTCTTACGATATATGGAGGCGCTGATCCTGGTCCGACGCCTGGACCAGGGCCTACGCCGACGCCGGACCCTGCTGCTGATCTGGAGCAGGCGAAAACAGCGGCAAAGGCAGAGCTTTCTGCATATAAGGATCCGTCGCTTTACCGGGACGCGCAGAAAGCAGAACTCACTAAAGCGATTACAAAGGGCGAGGCTGCTATCGACGCTGCTGCGGATGCTGATGGCGTAAAGGCTGCGCTCGACGCTGCAAAGGCAGAGATAGACGTCATCAAAACTGACGCTGAAATGACGAAAGAAGAGATGGATCAGTCTAAGAAAGAAGCGGAAAGTGCAGTTCCCGAAGCTGAGGCACTGGACCCTTCGAAATATGCTGCCGGGGACATTTCGGCTGTAAATGAGGCGCTGGCTGCTCTCCAGGAAGTCCTGAAGAAAGAAGGCGCGACCGCTGCTGAGATAAGTCAGGCTGTCAAAGCATTAAAAGAAGCTGTAGAGAAAGCCGAGGCAGCGCGTCAGTCGAGAGAGACAGCCGTAGGTCTTGCAGATGAATCACTGCAGAAAGCAGCCGGGCTTGAAGAAAGCAGCTATACATCCGACAGTTTCAGTAAAGTGACAGCTGCAAAGGCGGCGCTTGAAGAAGTGCTGGCGAAGAAAGATGCTTCAGGCGCAGAGATAGATGCGGCGCGCGAAGCTCTTGAGAAAGCGGTTTCTGAACTTGTTGAAATGAAGGCTAACACTCTGAAGGTGACAAGAAAGAACAAGACGTTCCGTGTCAAAGCGCTGAAAAAAGCGAAGAAGGTATATAAGGCTGTCTTCGTAAAGAACGCCAAAGGCAAGGTCACATATAAAATAAGTGGTACTGCAAAAGCAAAGAAGATCCTGAAGTTCAACAAGAAAAGCGGGAAGATCACTGTCAGAAAAGGCGCGAAGAAAGGCACGTACAAACTCAAGATCCGTGTCACCGCTGCAGGCGATGCGCTGTATAAAGCAGGCAGCAAGACTGTGACCGTTAAAGTAAAAGTGAAGTAACATTATGGCTAAACCGTTACTATACACAAAAGAAGAACTTATCAGGATCCTTCTCACCAAGCAGGAGAAGCTCGGCAGGAAACCTAAGAAAGCCGATATTCCTGACTGTCTGAAAGTAGAATATCGCAAAGCCTTTGGTAAGTGGTGCTACGCATTGGAGGCCGCCGGATTGTCAGTTCCATCTGAGCAGGTACTCGCCAGGCGGCGGCGCCACAAGATACGGCATAAGAAGTAATATGAAACGAGAGCCGGCCAATTTATGGCCGGCTCTCGTTTTTACATCGTGATTTTTTATTCCGTCACCTGTTTCACGATCGCTATGCGTGTGCTGCCTTTCTTAAACGTGAATGTGCCGGTCTTGATGTCGGCTTCCGAAACGCCGGCTTTCTTACAGTATGAGCTGAACTGCTTCGCTGTCTTGAAGAGGCCTGCCGTAATCAGGCTGTTGATGGCGGCTTCAGTAGAGTCACTAGCTACTTCTATAGTAATGGTCTTCTTCAGCTTGCCGTCTTTCCACTTGGCCATCTCCACGCTGCTGCCGCCTTCCTTGCTTTCCTGTTCTACGGCAGTCTGGACTTCCTCGGCCGTTGTGACGCTGTCGAGCGTATTAGGGTAGTTCATGACGTTCCTGACACACCAGATGATCACTGCCGTCGCTGCGATAATGATGAGGAATGCGATAAGCACGTCGTTATGGTCATATATAAAATCACGGAAATTTCTTTTTGCCTTCATATTTTCTCTCCCTTTTAAGTGTATTCTTATTTTAACATAGAATCAGCTGTTTGAACAGGTCATATAGTACTGTAAAACAACTGTTTAGGATCATGAACACTTTGCAGTGCGGCGCCTTATGCGGTATAATAAATCCATGGTTGAGATCGTTATCGGAAAAAATGAAGAGGGACAGCGCCTGGACAGATTTCTGCGGAAGTATCTGCCTGAAGCGCCGCTTTCGCATATTTACAGGATCATCAGAAAAGATGCCAAAGTAAACGGGAAGCGCGTTAAGGATGACTTTGATCTGAGTGAAGGCGATGTGCTGAGACTGTACCTCACCGATGAAGAGGTCGTGAGCTTAAGAGGCACCCGCGGCAAAGAGAAGACGAGACCGGTCAGAAAGACTTTCCGGATCGCGTATGAAGATGACGACATACTGATATGTGACAAACCGGCCGGACTCCTGACGCACGGCGACAAGACAGAGAAGAGCAACCATCTTACGAATCAGGTCCAGGGCTATCTCATGGAGAAGGGGGAATTTGACCCTGCCGGAGAGAAAACATTCAGTCCGTCGCCGGTCAACCGTATCGACAGGAATACGACAGGGCTCGTGATCTTCGCGAAGAACTACGACGCTCTGAAGAAGCTGAACGGCCTGATCAGGAGCCGGGAGAAGATCAGAAAATTCTATCTTACGGTCGTGTGCGGGATGATAAGTGAAGAAACGACACTGACCGGATCCATAGAGAAAGATGAAGCACGGAATGTGAGCCGGATGACGGAAGATGACGGCTCTGATAACGCAAAAGTTGCGGTGACGCATGTGAAGCCGGTACTTACAGGCAGGGTCCGGGGGATACCGGATACGGTCGAGAGATTCTTCACACTGGCGGAGGTCGAGATCGAAACCGGAAGGACACACCAGATCAGGGTGCAACTTGCCGAGGCAGGCCATCCGCTCGCAGGAGATCCTAAATATGGAGACCCGCAGGTGAACAAAGCGCTCCGCGACAGATTCGGGCTGTCACATCAGCTGCTCACCGCATGGAAGCTTGAATTCGGCGACCTGGAAGAAGACTTTCCGGATATCAGCGGCAAGACAATACACGCAAAGCTTCCGAAGGATTTTGATCAGATAAAAGCGGCAATACAGAAGAGCACGAAAAAGAGCATGGGGAAGGGTAAGAGAGCATGAGCGAAGAAGAAAAGAACACGAGCGAAGAGGAAAAGAGCACGACGAAGCAGGCGATACTTGAGTGGGTCAGAGACATACCGATAGCGATCGATATAGCGCTGGCGATATCGATGATCATCAAGCCGACTGTGGTGAAGGAGAGCTCGATGGAGCCGAACTTCTATCAGAACGACTATATATTCCTGAGCCGTCTTGCATATAAGCTGGGCGGTGAACCGGAGAAAGGCGACGTCATAGTATTCAGGAGCAATTCGAAAAGTCTTCTTGATGACAAAGGTAAAAACAAGCTGCTGATAAAAAGAGTTATCGGAGTGCCGGGTGATAAGATTCGTATAGTCCACGACGAGGTATATATAAACGGAGAGCCTGACGATCAGAGCTATACCAGAGACGGTGTGACACCGGGATATATCGAAGACGCTGTAGTGCCTGAAGGCAAGCTGTTCTGCATGGGAGACAACCGTGAGGTGAGTGTGGACAGCAGAAGCAGCGAGGTCGGATTCGTCGACCAGGATACGATAGTCGGGAAGGCGGTATTCAGGCTGCTTCCGCTCGGCAACATGGGCGTGATACATAACGTGTACGATGAGGAAAAAGATGAACAGGATAATTAGAAATCTTACTATATTGGCTTCGGCGGCGCTTGTGGCGAGGCATTTCTTCCAGACTGCGAGAGTTTCGGGCAATTCCATGTTCCCGGAGCTTCATCCGGACGACAGGCTTCTCATCGACAAGACGGCGTACGACCATAAAGACCCTGAGCATGGCGACGTGGTGGTATTTGTTGAGCCGAACACAGACAGAAGAATGATCAAAAGGATCATCGGCGTTCCGGGCGACCATATCGTGATCAGAAACGGCGAGCTGAAGATCAACGGCATAACAGGTAATGACGACTATACGGCGGACGGAGCGACAGACGGAAACGTTGACATGGTTATCCCTGAGGGGAGATACTTCGTTCTCGGAGACAACAGGCTGCACAGCAAAGACAGCAGGGCTGCTATGGTAGGATGCGTTCCGAGAAGTTCTATCGTGGGGAAGGTCAGCATCAGGCTGTATCCGCCCGGAAGAGTCTTCACAAGGAACGTGCTTCCGGAGGAAGAGCCGGCTGAGCCTGCGCCGCAGACAGAAGTCGTGGAAGAACAGGAGTGATATACATGGCGCAGAAAACGATAAAGCTTGTCGCAAACAACAAGAAAGCGCGCCACGATTATTTCATAGAAGAGGCATACGAGGCAGGGATCTCGCTCACCGGAACCGAGATCAAGTCAGTCCGCGCTGGCAAGGTAAGCATCAAGGAAAGCTACGCCAAGGTCGAGCGCGGCGAGGTCATCCTGTACGGTATGAACATAAGTCCGTACGAGCAGGGCAACAGATTCAACGTCGATCCTCTAAGACCGAGGAAGCTCCTTCTTCATAAGCGGGAAATAAGGAAGATACTCGGAGCAACGACAGAGGAAGGCAAGACAGTAGTGCCGCTTCAGATGTATATCAACGAGAAAGGCCTGGCTAAGGTCATATCGCGATCGCGCGAGGCAAGAAGCTGTACGACAAGCGCGACGACATGGCTCGTAAAGACGCAGACCGCAAGATGGAGCGCGCAATGCGTGTCAATGGGGACGGTTCTTTTTGACACA
>CAYMBU010000041.1:0-12400 GCA_964388765.1 uncultured Eubacterium sp. | reverse complement strand
TAACCCGGCTACGACTTACAGATCAATCATGACCGGGATTAATCTTACTCTAATTGTTATGGTGGGGAGTTTTCCCTCCTTCGAAAAAATGATATGGAGGGAAACGTCCCCACCCTCGCAAACTTGA
This sequence comes from uncultured Eubacterium sp., assembly GCA_964388765.1. Taxonomy (GTDB): domain Bacteria; phylum Bacillota; class Clostridia; order Peptostreptococcales; family Anaerovoracaceae; genus Aminicella. The sequence continues at coordinate 12,273 of CAYMBU010000041.1, read as the reverse complement.
AAGGAAAGGCAAATGGTAGAAGACGATTACAAGAAAGCGCAGAAGATGGCGCAGCGTGAATACAAGGCGAAAGCTGCGAAAGGGGAATTCCCCTTCGTTCAGGCACTGGACGACGTAGCTCCGGACAGCGGCACGATGAGCCAGAGGTATCTCGGTACTTTTGAGATACCGACGTGGCTCATAGTCGGGACCAAGACGAGAGCGAGACAGAATTCCTTCGCCGCTAACTTCCTGCCGCTTCTGGACCACGGCACAGAGTTCAGCATGAAGTGGGAGAACCTGTACATGGCACAGCTTGAAGAGGGATTCAAGGATGCGATACTGGTATACGAATATCTGCACAGATTCTATGTGCAGGAGGGCAACAAGCGTGTATCTGTGAGCCGCTTCCTCGATAACCCGATGATAATGGCGCAGGTGTACAGGATCATGCCGCCGAAAGAGATACTGGATGAGCATCCGATATATAAGGAGTTTCTGGATTTCTACAGAGTGTGCCCGATCTACGATCTGGACTGCCGTGAGCCGGGATCATACCGCCAGATAGCGAAGCTTCTCGGGCGCAGCATAGACGCGGACGCAGAGCCGTGGCCTGACGATCTGGTTGAATCTCTGAGGTCAGCCTACTGGCACTTCACGCAGGTGACAGCAGACATGCAGGGAGAGCTTTCCGAGATGCCGAGAGGCGACGCGTTCCTCGTATATTTAAGGATCTATACTGAGGACGCACTGGATACCGACGCTATATATGACCTGAACAACCGTGTACAGAGGATACGTAAAGAGCTTCTCACTGCAAACAACAAGGACAGCGTGGCTCTTCTTGAGTCCGCAAGCGACGCGGTGAATGCGGGAGATATCCGTACCAAAGCAGGAGAGCTGATCACGAAACCTGTTTCGCTCGTGAGCAAGGTGATCCCCGGTCTTTCATATTCAAAAAAGAATCCGCTCAAGGCGGCGTTCATATATGACAGAAAGCCGGAGCTTTCAGACTGGATCATGAACCACGAGCGTGGCCGTGAACGGATGGAGAAGGCGTATAACGGCTTCGTGAAAACTAAGGTATTCACAGGCGCAGGGCCTGCGACAGGTAACGCAGAGGCAAGGAAAGTATCGGGAAGCATACTTGAAGCCATAGACAAGGCGGCGGAATGGGGCGCCGACGTGATCTTCACAGTGTCTCCGACACAGCTGGACGATGCTCTCAGAGGCGCTATCAAGTACAAGGACATCAAATTCCTCAACTGCTCTATCAACCTCGCGGCGCAGGCTGTCCGTACATACTATGCCAAGCAGTATGAGGCGAAATTCCTCGCCGGCATCGTGGCAGCTTCATGCGCTGAAAACCATAAGATAGGGTACTGTTCTGACTATCCTATCTACGGCACCATTGCGGCGATCAACGCTTTTGCCATCGGAGCCGCCATGGTCGACCCTGAGGCGAAGATATATCTCGAGTGGCTTTCCAAGCAGGATGAAGACTGGTGGCGCGCCATGGAAGAGAAGGGGATCCGCGTCATCTCGGCCGTGAGCTCAACTCATCCAATAGACGGAAGCAAGGCCTACGGCGTATTTCAGATAATGGACGACGGCAGCATCAGGAATCTCGCGGCCCCGATCTGGAAGTGGGGGAAGTTCTACGAGATAATAATCAGGACTATATTCAGCGGCACATATAACGCCAGGCTGGTAAACAGGAAGAACCAGGCGACCAACTACTGGTGGGGCATGCAGTCCGGTGTTATCGGCCTGGAGACAGACAAGAATCTTTCACATTACACGAGACAGCTCGTAGACGTGCTCGGCAAGGGCATAGCGACATCCGCGTTCGGGCCGTTCGACGGCGAGCTGAGGAGCCAGACCGGCATAGTAAGGAAGGAAAGCGATCCGCTTCTCTCAAGCAAGGACATCATCACGATGGACTGGCTGAATGAGAATATTGTCGGTGAGATACCTGACATGGATGAGCTGAATGAAGAGGCGAAGGCTACGGTAAGCGTGAGCGGGGTGAAAGAGAAGTAAATGAAGATCCTGGTCATCGCAGACGAAGAACTGAATGAGCTCTGGCAGGGCTGGAACAATGCGGAGGCAGAGAAGCTGAAGGATATCAATCTTATCCTTTCGGCAGGCGACCTGCACCCGCACTATCTTGAGTTCCTTGTCACTATGCTTAACGTGCCTCTTCTTTACGTACGAGGCAATCACGATTCGTGCTACGACGACGATCCTCCGGAAGGCTGCATCGATATAGACGACAGGATACTGGAGATAGAGGAGGCGCCTTCAGGCGGCGCCATAGTCAGGAGGCCGGGCCTTATGGGCCTGTGGGACGACATCATGCATAAGCTGGACCCGCATGTCAGGATAGAGGACAAGAACTTCGGACTTCTGAAGAGGCCGCGCCGGATAAGGATAGCGGGCCTCGGAGGCTCTATGCGGTACGGGAACGGCAGCGACATGTACACGGAAGCTGAGATGAAGTCCCGCGTAAGAAAGCTGAAGTACTATATCCTCCAGACTCAGGCAATATCAAAAAAGAACGCTGCCTGCTATGTAGGAGGGGCGCTGAAGAAAGACGACAAGCGGAAGCTGGACATACTCATTACGCACGCGCCAAGCAAAGGCTGCGGAGATATGGATGATCTTCCGCACAGGGGATTCAGCTGTTTCAACGATCTTATGAACGAGCTCCATCCCGCGTACCATCTTTATGGACACGTGCATAAGGCGTATGGGAAATACGAGTTCGAGCTCGACCATTCGTCCGGGGCGAAGCAGATAAATGTGGCACCGATGTATATACTGGAAATATAAAAGACGGTAAAGATCAGATAGCATGGTTAAGATACTTTTCATCTGCCACAGCAACATATGCAGGAGCCCGATGGCGGAGTACATAATGAAAGACATGGTGAAGCAGCTCGGCATCGAAGATCACTACGAGATCAGCTCAGCTGCGACAAGCACGGAGGAGATAGGCAATCCTGTCTATCCGCCGGCAAAGAAAAAGCTTGCTGAACACCATATCAGCTGCAAGGGGCATCACGCCCGGCAGATGACTAAAGAGGACTATGAATATTACGATCATCTGATATTCATGGACAAGTGGAACATACTGAACGCCAGAAGATTCATCGGACTTGACAGGCAACATAAGGCGAGCATGCTCCTTGATCACTGCGGGAGAGCGGGCGAACAGGTCGCCGACCCGTGGTACACAGACGACTTCGACGCAGCCTGGGACGATATTGAAGAGGGCTGCGAGGGACTTATTGAAGAGATAGAAAAGGAGATGGAACTATGACAGAAGGTTACATGCCATTCAAGGGATTCAAGACATGGTACAAGATCGTAGGTGAGCCGTCGGAAGACAAGACACCGGTGATCCTGCTTCACGGTGGCCCCGGCGCCTGCCACAACTACATGGAGCCGTATGAGGCGCTTGCTGAAAGGTTCGGAAGACAGGTAATAACGTACGACCAGATCGGCTGCGGCAAATCGCCGATTCCTCATCAGGAGGACGACTTCTATAACATCCAGCTGTGGGTGGATGAGCTTGACGAGCTCCGTAAATATCTCGGTATCAGAGAGTGTTATCTCCTTGGCCATTCTTGGGGGACGATACTTGCCATGGAATATATCCTCAGAGGCAAAGGTGAAGGCGTAAAGGGCATAATCCTCGCAAGCGGACTTTGCTGTATCGATCTCTGGCTTGAAGAGGCGAACAGATACGTGGATTATCTGCCGGAAGACCTCGCAGAAGCCATCAAGGAGGGAAACAAAACCGGAGATTACTCATCTGAGAAGGCGCAGGAAGCACAGGCTCTCTACTATGCAAGACACGTGGAAGGCCCGGGCGAGGAGCCTAAGTGCGTACAGGAGTCGTTCGAAGGCATCGGAGAGTGCTACGTCGTGATGCAGGGTGAAGCTGAGTTCGTCGTAACAGGCAAGCTGAAAGACTGGGATATCAGAGACAGGCTGAAGGACATCAATGTTCCTACGCTCATGATTTCAGGAAACGACGACGAGTCGACACCGCTGATGAACAAAACGATGATGGACGGCATCCCGGGATCTAAGTGGGATCTCATTCCTCACGGAACACACATGGGACATTGCTATGATCCGGAGCCATACCTCCAGTCGGTAGAGAAGTTCATGGAAGAGATCGACTGATCAAAACCCTCACGGGCAGTGAGGTAATGAAGGAAAGAGAAGGCACCCGATGGGGTGCCTTTTTGTATGGAGAGAAGAACAAAGCTATGGAAAAAATATGGGAAAAGTAAGATAATATAAAAGGATTATTTTAGTAGAGAATAAAGGGCGTTAATGAATAGCAACACAATTGAACAACTTAATAATGGGTTTCAGACTTCATTTATAGATGCCTCTAGACAAGCCCTGTCTGCATATAAAACTGAGTTTTTGACTAATAATTATACCGAAGGTAAGAAGTTGGTTTCTGCAATAGAATCAGAATTAGCCAATTGTGATTCATTTGCTATTAGTGTTGCATTTATAACCATGGGTGGTATTGAGCCGCTACTTCAAACATTTAAGGATTTAGAGAAAAAGGGTGTAAAAGGTCGGATACTTACAACTGACTATTTGACATTTTCTGAACCTAAAGCATTAAAAAAATTAAATGATCTTTCCAATATTACAATCCGCATGTACTGTACTAATAATGAGGGACCAGGTTTCCATACAAAAGGGTACATGTTCAAAACGAAAGATTTATTCCACATAATCGTAGGCAGTTCTAACATGACGCAATATGCGCTAACCGTAAATCAAGAATGGAATACTAAGATAATTTCTACAAACAAAGGTGAGATTGCTAGAGATATAATTCGTGAATTTGAGATTCTTTGGAACAGTGAAGAGTCTAAGATTTTTGAGGATTTTTATGAGAACTATAAAGTAAAGTACGAAGTAGTAAAAAAGCAACAGGATATAGTTAGAAAAGAACCAATTCCATCTTTAGATGCATATCGTCTTAAGCCAAATTCTATGCAGATAGATTTTATTACGAATTTGCGCAATCTTTGCAATAATGGTTCAGATAAAGCTTTACTGATTTCAGCAACTGGTACAGGTAAAACATATGCTTCTGCATTCGGTGTTCGTGATGTCTTAATGGCAAATAATCCTGAAGGACGAATGCTATTTGTGGTTCACCGAGAACAGATAGCAAAACAAGCATTAAAATCATTCAAAAGAGTATTTGGAAGTAGTAAACAATATGGTCTACTTTCAGGGACATCAAAAGAATATGATGCGCAGTTTATCTTTTCGACTATGCAAACAATGTCAAAAGATGATGTTATGAGCAGATTTAAGGAAGATGAGTTTACGTGTATCATTCTTGATGAGGCGCATAGAACTGGAGCTGAAAGCTATCAAAAGATAATGGACTATTTCAGGCCAGACTTTTGGCTCGGTATGACTGCCAGTCCAGAAAGAACAGACAATTTTGATGTCTTTGAGTTATTTGATCATAATATAGCACTAGAGATTCGTCTTCAAAAAGCTATGGAAGAGAATCTGTTGTGCCCATTTCACTATTTTGGAATAACGGATTTAGAGATAGATGGTGAAGTTATGGATGACGAAACCGGACTTCGTAACTTCAGATATTTGGTTTGTGATGACAGAGTAAACTACATAATTCAACAAGCAAATTACTATGGGTATAGTGGGAATAGAGTTAAAGGGTTGATTTTCTGTAGTACCGTTGAAGAAGCAAATGAATTATCAAACAAGTTTAATGAACGAGGTTATAGAACAGTTGCGCTTAGCGGGGCCGATTCTCAGGAAAAACGAGAGCTTATGATAGATAGGCTGGTCTCAGATAGTAGAATAGATTATCTGGATTATATATTTACAGTTGATATATTCAATGAAGGCGTTGACATTCCTGAGATAAACCAGGTCATTATGCTTAGGCCAACAGAAAGCCCTATCATTTTTGTACAACAGCTTGGTAGAGGGCTTAGGAAGGCTCAAGGCAAGGAGTTTGTTGTCGTTATAGACTTTATTGGGAATTACAATAACAACTTCATGATACCAATAGCGTTATCAGGAGATAGAACTTATAACAAAGATAACGTTAGAAGATATGTAGGTGAAGGTAATCGTATAATACCAGGTAGTTCTACAGTTCATTTCGATGAGATATCTAGGAAAAGAGTATATGCTGCTATAGATAGCGCCAATTTTAGTGATATTAAATTGATAAAGGAGAATTATAAGAACTTAAAGTATAAACTAGGCCATATTCCGGCACTCATGGATTTTGATAAATATGGCGAAATGGACGTACTTCGTATATTTGATAATAAGTCGTTAGGCTCATACTATAAATTCCTGGTTAAGTATGAACCAGAGTATAAGATCCGTCTGAATAAACATGAAGAACGTATAGTAGAATTTATATCGAAGAAAATAGTTAATGGGAAACGAATACATGAAATAGAATTGTTAAATGTCATGCTCCATTTTAAAAAAGGATTGATGGAGCATCTAGCTGGAAATATGAGGAGTAAGTATAGAGCAGAATTAACCTCAAAAGAAAAACAAAGTATAGCTAATATTATGACTAATGAATTCCAAACTGGAAGTGGCAAAAAAACATACAGTGATTGTATATTCATGAGTCCACACGGTAATGATTTTCAAATAACAGATGAGTTTGAGAATATGTTGAAGGACCCAGACTTTGCTGATATGGTTGATGAGCTTATTGAATTTGGGACATATAGATATAGCCGTGATTACAGTAAAAAATATAAGGATACGGATTTAGTTCTATATCAGAAATACACTTATGAAGATGTATGTAGATTGCTAAATTGGGAACATAATGAGGTGCCTTTAAACATAGGTGGATATAAATATGATGATTATTCGAAAACGTTCCCTGTCTTTATTAATTATGACAAATCGGATGATATTCAGGATACTGTAAAATATGAAGATCATTTTATTAGTAATGATAGATTAATTGCTATTTCTAAAAGCAACAGATCACTAGAATCAGATGATGTGCAGAATTTCCTGAAGGCAAAAGAGCGAGGCATAGATGTAGAATTATTTGTGAGAAAAAATAAAGACGATAAAATATCCAAAGAATTCTACTATTTAGGAAGGATGGCTGCGACAGGCAAAACAAGGGAATTTATAATGCCTAACACAAGCTCATCTGCTGTAGAAATAGAGTGGTTACTTGATACTCCTGTTAGAAGTGATTTATATGACTATATTACAAGTGAGTAACGGTGAAGTGGTAATATGACAGATAAGAAATCAATTGAAGTAGTTGCAGCAGTTTTGCTCAAAGATGGCAAAATATACGCTACACAGCGTGGCTATGGGCCATATAAAGACAAATGGGAATTCCCAGGAGGGAAGATAGAGCGAGGGGAAACCCGCGAGCATGCTCTTGAAAGAGAAATTAAAGAAGAACTCGATACGGAGATAGAAGTAGGGGATTATCTTTGCACTGTTGAATATGATTATCCGGATTTTTATCTCACGATGCATTGTTTCTTATGTGATGTTGTTTCGGGGGAATTGACTTTACTTGAGCATGAAGATGCTAAATGGCTTGAGAAAAATGGACTTTGGTCAGTTGATTGGTTGGCGGCTGATATAGAAGTAGTTAAGGTATTAGAAAACAGGTTATAGAAACGCCCGTGAGGGCTTTGATAACATATGAACGGAGGTAGTACAATGAGTAAGATAAATGATTTTCTGACTGAGACAGGTGTGTTCTTCCTGGCGACCTGCGACGGTGACCAGCCGAAGCTGAGACCGCTCGGTGCGCATCTTGAGATGGACGGGAAGGTCGTCTTCGGAGTAGGGGACTTCAAGGATGTATACCGTGAGATGGTTGCAGATCCAAAGGTTGAGATCGTTGCGTGCAAGCCGGACGGACACTGGATGAGATACACAGGAATAGCGGTTTTTGAGGATGACTACAAGTATGCGGAGGCGATCCTTGAAATGATGCCGGATCTGAAAAACATCTACAACGACCAGACAGGCAATAAGATGATGTGCTTTCACCTGGAGAATGCGACAGCGGTAGAGATCGCAGTCATGGGACCGGGCGCAGACATGATGGAGTAAGTTCGTTCGGAGGTCTAACATGGATACTAATGAATATAGAAGCCAGCTTCCTGAGCTGGGGGCGTTTCTGGAAGAGTTCGAGCTGGTGCTGAAGAACGCGGCCAAGTTCAACATGCCGGACGTATGCTGGTCGGCGAACGTGCTCCTTTCCATCGACTCGGGCTACGATGCGCCGGGAGTAACGATCGACATCGCCAAGCAGATGATAGCGGGCGGCATCCAGTTCAAGAGCGCGCAGGTCCCTGCAGTACAGTCGTTCACATTCCCGAGAGATCCGGCGAAAGCCGACATGATGTGGAACCAGGCTTTTGCCTTTATAGAGAAGTGCAGCATCGCAGAGAGAAGCAGCGGCAGAAGGATAGACGACGAGCCTTTGATCTTCTGCTTCGACATATCCGAAGACGTCGGCAGGATCGCCGGACAGGAGATGCACGAGAGGCTGAAGACACTGCTGGATATCAAGGGAAGATTCATTTACGTCTTCCGCGTACCGTATCTGGAAGGGAAAGAACTCGGAACGGTGAGGTCAGTCATCTCCGACATATTCCCTGTGAGAACGCTTACGGTGGCTCCGCTTTCAGACGACGCGCTTTCCGGATATCTCAGGCAGAGGCTTGAACAGAGCGGAGTAGTTATGCAGGGCAGCGTTGATCCCGTCATCAGCGACATGATCGCGTACGAGAAGAGCGACGGAAGGTTCGACGGCATAGCGACCATGAACAAGCTCGCGGAAAGCATCGTATATCTCAAGCTCGCTTCCATGAAGAGCCCGACCAAGAGCGGCAAGGCGGGATCGTTCAGAGTGACGCTCACCGGGAAAGAGCTCATGGAGATATATGCGGACCTGAAGGGCAGCACGGAAGGCGCGATACTCGATAAGATAGCGGTGCCTTCCAAAGAGAAGAAGATCGGATTCTAAAGGAGGATAACTATGGCAAGCGGAAGAATGGAATTCCATGCCCAGTCGATCATGCAGCACGCCAATTTCGCGTATGCACTGCCGTATGACACGGAGATGGAAGAGGTAAAAGATCTGTCGAATTACGACCGTCCTACCAAATCACTGATCCTGCTTCACGGCCTTACCGGAACGGATACAGACTGGCTGTTCGGCGGCGTAGCGCAGATGCTGGCGTACCAGTACAACCTGGCGGTCTTCATGCCTACGACCGGCAACTCGTTCTATCTGGACAAAGGCTACGAGGGCGGCAACTTCTGTACATACATCGGCGAGGAGCTGCCTGACTTCATTAACAAAGTCTTCGGCTTCTGCGAGAGCAGGGAGAACACTCTGATCGGCGGACTTTCGATGGGCGGCTATGGCTCTATCCATACGGCGCTTGAATATCCTGACAGATTCTCCGGAGTCATCGCGCTGTCGTCAGCACTGGTCATCAAAGCCGTTGCCTCGGATCACAGGTTCGCGGTCAAAGATGAAACGGCGGAAGATCAGGAAGATGATCCTGTAAGAGACGTGCTTCCTAAGGGAATGCTTCTGGATATCTACGGAGATCCGGATAAGCTGGTAGGTTCCGAAAAGGATCCGGAAGCGCAGTATCTCAAGCTTAAGAAGGCAGGAGCGGATATCCCTAAGATCTATCTTGCGATCGGAACGGAAGATAGCCTGCTGGAGTCGAACAGAGATTTTGTCGCGTTCCTGAAGAAAGAGGGCGCAGATTACAAATATGAAGAAGGCCCGGGAAAGCACGACTGGTTCTTCTGGAACGAATACGTGGAGCGCGGACTTAAGTACATGCTTGGATAGGATAAATGAGTGAGAAGAAAGACGGCAATCTCTCAGATGAGAGCCTTGTCTGGGACATCAACATACGGAGAAAGCCCGACGACTATTCTGGGGAAGACCTGGAATGGGAAGAGATAAAGAGGGAGACGCTGATACACGACGAGTGGATAGACCTCAGGAAGTCAGCGTACAGATTCCCCGACGGAACGGTATTCGAGCCGTTTTACAGCTACAGCAGGCGCGACTACGTCGTTATCGTCGCTACGGATGAAGACGGCAATTACATCTGCGTCCGCCAGTACCGCCAGGGCATCAAAGAAGTCACTACCGAATTTCCCGCAGGCGGGATAGAGCGTAAAGACGGAAAAGAATACGCCGGAAGAGCTAAGATGCAAAAAATTGATCAGGGTGATCCAGATGGCGCGGATGCGGAAACGGACGACGCCACTGAGGACATTCTTGAAGCTGCGAAAAGAGAGCTTCTGGAGGAAACAGGATATGTATCCGATGAATGGGAGCACCTTCTGACGATCCCGTCGAACGCGACCATATCCGATAACTACGCGTACATCTACGCAGCACGGAACTGCAGGAAAGTTACAGGGCAGGACCTGGACGTGACAGAGTTCCTGAACGTGTGCCTGCACAGCGATGAGGAGATAGACGAGCTTGCGCACGGCGGCGACTTCAAGCAGTCGGTGCACGTCATGGCGTGGCTCCTTGCAAAGAACAGATAACCTGAAAAAAGATAAAAAAGAAGACCCTCCGCAGGGTCTTCTTTTTCGTTAGTTGTTTGATTGGTTTTTGAAAGATTGATTGATGAATTTGATTGATTGACTGTTTTGATGTTGCCCTTATGTATCTCTCTTAAGGACAAGTATAATATAGCAAAACATTATGTAGTTGCAATATCAGTCAAGTGAAACTTGGTGTCGTATTTGTGAAGAAATCGTCACAAAAGAAAAACCGCACTTGCGCCGTGGTGTATAATGACTTTGCTGACCGTTCATACAGGAGATAAGATGAAAAATCTGTTTAAAGTGATAAAAAAGGCAGATATAGTTTTGTTCGCGGCGCTGATCCTGCTCGGGGCCGCTCTTTCTGTGCCTGCGCTGCTGTGGAAAGGCGGTGGGGACACCGTCAGAGTCACTGTGAACGGAAAGCTGTTCGGAACGTACAGAATTTCAGAAGACCGTGAAGTCGCGGTGAAGAAGAACGGCAATACCAATATCGTCGTGATAAAAGGCGGCAGAGTCTGGATGGAGAGCGCGAGCTGCAAGAACCAGATCTGCGTGCACACGGGAAAGATATCACAGGCAGGGCAGAGCATAGTCTGCCTGCCGAACAGGGTGTCTGTCACGATCGAAGGGAAGGGAGGCGGACAGTATGACGCAGTCTCGGGAAAATAGAACATACCGAATGACCCTTACCGCGATGCTGACAGTCATCGCTCTTATGTTCTCATACATTGAGGCGATGATACCGGTGACGCTGGGGATCCCGGGATTCAAGCTGGGATTCGCTAACATAATGGTGATCATTGCGCTTTACGCGCTGGATGCGAGGTACGCCTTCTCTGTGGATCTCGTGAGGATCATACTCGCGGGTCTCCTGTTCGGTTCTCCGTTCTCCATGCTGTACTCACTTGCCGGCGGGATGCTGAGCCTTTCGGTCATGTGGGTGCTGAAGAAGACAGATCAGTTCTCGGTCATCGGCGTCAGTATGGCAGGGGGCGTGTTCCACAACCTGGGGCAGCTGATGGTCGCAGCTCTTGCGGTGTCGAACATAAGGATGTTCCTGTATTTCCCTGTGCTGGTCTTCACCGGCATCGCAACGGGAATAGGCACGGGTATCATCGCTTACGCCGTCCTCAGAAAAGTGCCGGAAACGCGCATTTCAGGCACTTCTTCCTTGACATAGAAGAGCCTGGAGAGCATAATATATATTAAGAAAATTAAATATTTCAAGTTGTCAAAGTAAGTAGTTTTTATAGTGTCGACGAGCTGTAAAGATCTTGCGGAGACTGAAAAGGGAAACAGGTGAGAATCCTGTACAGACGAGCTACTGTATTTCGGATAGCTCTTATCATTGAAAGCAATTGCCATTGCGCCCGAAAGGGCGTGAGAAGGCGGATAAGAGCGCTGATCCATAAGTCAGGAGACCTGCTTGGAATATCAAATACTATATCTCTCTACTCGTTTTAGGGAAGATCTTTTTTGGTGGTTTCATATACCGGGCAAGGTCAGTTACGAGATGCGGCTCCATGTAAGGAGGGCGCTGCCTGTCAGGTGAGAAACCGCATAACAGGAGAATTTTCAGGACGCAGTAGATATGTACTGCGTCCTTTTTGTATAAATGAAAACCCCGCGTTCGACGCGGGGTTCAATGAACGCTAT